>JAEOTI010000439.1 GCA_016839955.1 Candidatus Hodarchaeota archaeon
GAGGCGTCTGTTTCTAAAGTGAAAGTAATTTTTTTAGTCCAAGAAAACACAAGATTAGAGTTATCAAAGAAACTGGCAATTTTAACAATAAACATACATGTTAATTCATTGATCTCCTTAAATGAATCCCTTAATCTGTCAATGATATGAAAATCTTCTAACAATTGTTTTTGATGAGATTTGTTTCTACTTGCTTTAGATTTCGTTTTTACAATAATTTCATAACTTAGGTAAAGAAAACTAGGTATTAACAGAACAATACCATACGCAGCGGTGCCTGTGTGATATACGAAATACATGGTTTCAAAAACAATACCGTAAAGACCAGTAATAATACATATTGTTAAAATAAGACTTCTAGTAAAGCTATCACTTCTTTGGTCTTCGTTTATTATCATTCTGAAACCTAACCGTTTAATAAAAACCAAGTACAGTTTATCTGATCCGTGTTTAAACCAATTTGCCTAAGTTCTTCGTTTGATAGCCAAGTACGAGATAATAGTTCATCCCACTGAGGTTTTTCAATATTGAAATTTTTTTGAGACATCAATGAATTGACATAATATGGAAAATTCCATGGATTTTTTGGTTGAGGTGTTTTATGATTGGTCTGCGGTGTAAAAATTGATGAAAGATAATTTTCCTTCCCTTTTCTCCGAAAAGCAATAATAGAAGCTGTTGCGGGGAGAGATAATGAGTCTAGAAGTGGCTTTGCATGATTATGTAACATTAACAATTGTTCCGGTATTAATTGTGTTCGATTAAACTCATAAAAATATAATGGCCCACTTTTACTTTCCAAGTAACCTAAAAACCTATCAGATTCTGTGTGGAGCTTCCAAAAATCCGCATTAGTTTCTAAAGAATATTCATAAACTGCTTTTAGATAATTTGGAACAGTATTTACCTCGTTAAATGAATTTGAGGGGAAGATCGCTTCAATCAGAGCTTTGTCTGACCTTAACGAAAGAAAAGTATCAAGTAGGTCTTTAAAATTATCAAATCGTTTCTGAATAGCATCAGAAATAAAAGAAACCATATTTGATTCTGAATGTCTAATTCTTCTGCCAAATTTTGATAAATAATGTTCTACGCATGCTTGGCTGAACCCAGATATAACAGCATTATGAAGGGGTATTTCACTCCAAATTTTTGATCTTTTTTGTGCAAAAGGAATGAGTTGTTTCAAAAATTTCGCATAAGAGGTTGTTTCAAAATGAGAAGGTTGATGAAATGAATGATTTTCCATAGAACTAAAGCGTAAAACCAACGCAGTTAAATCTCGATAATACTGATATGTCCAATTATTAGTTTCAACAGGAGATAAGCTAATGGCTCTTGTTAAGAGTAAACTTAACGTTGTATCCATCCGTAATAGCTGAGTACATTTTGAAGAGACATTCTGTAAAGTATTCTCTCCTAAAAAAAAAGTTGAAATCATTTTAATAAATTGAGACTCACAATGGACTTTTTCTTCCTCTGTTGTTAATTTCTTAGAAAAAAAAACATACCCTCTATTTTGATTTGATAGGAACGGATGAGAGTAATGAAATAATTTCCCATTGCTACTCATTTCTCGAATTGCGATCTCCTCTGTTGTTGAAATTATACCTAAAGGCGCCCCTGTGAGTCGTGTGTTTTCAGAACGGAGAAGAACGGGGAATAGCAAATTACTATAATAGATTATGTAATTAGGAGGTTTAAAATCGTTATAACAATCTTTAGTCCAACTTTTAGCTTTTTCAAAGGACCTTGAAATATTTACCGGGATTTCAGACATTTCTCTGAACCTCATAGGCTATTTTTTTACCGAGAGTACCAAGGTCCTGCGAATGGACGAAAAGAGGTAATGTAATCCCTCTAAGATAGGCTTTTACATATTTATCAAAGAATAGGAATTCTGTCTCTGTACCAATTTGAATGTAAGTAATCCCCCAAGGTGGTTTAGTGTTGTATTTAAGATTCCATAGAATTGCACTTACCTCTCTCCAAGAAGGATCTTGTAGAAATCGGGATAAGGTTGGTGGGGCTGGAAATTTTGCAGCTCTTTTAGAACTTACATTAGGTTTTCCATCTGTTACGATTACTAGATGTAATTCTCGATCATCAATACTACTCCTCTTTTTCCATTCAATAGCATCAAGACAAGTGTCCGCAATCGGTGTGTATCCTTGAGCCTTAGCGTTTAAAAGAAAATCTTCAACATCTGCTCTTGTTTTCAGATGATAGTTATTCTTTAAGGAAGGAGTTGGATCAGTAGTAATCGGAAAAACAATGGTTTCAAATTTATTTCGGCGGGATAAAAGGTTTTGTTGGTGAAAATAATAAAATAAGCCTAAAACAGAAAGTAAAGCACCATCAAGTTTCGATAAATCTGTGCTTGGAAGATTATCACGCATTGAAGTGCTGAAATCAGTAAGTAAAAGAATTAAGGAATTTTCTTCCTTTGTACGAACTTGAATATCCTCTTCTGTAATTTTTTTTGGGGGGATTCTATTTTCTCTCAATATCGCTGTTTGATAGGTTTTTAGGAAATGGATTCTACCATGTTTTTTTGGTTCATATCCCTCACTAGGAAAAAATTTTCCTAACTCCTTAGCAATATTTTGACTTAAAGATGCTCCAAGAAGTGGGATGACTTCATTGTACGCGAGGAAGTTTTTTCCTTCACTAGTTTTGCTTTTAATTTTACTTAAAATGTTAAATTTTTCGAATGGGCTAGCTTTAGTCTCACCCTTTGTTGAATTATCCTTATTAAAGTGCTTTAGATGACTTTTTTCACGTTGAACTGATTCTTCCAATGTTGAAATTATCTTATCAATAGATTCTTCATCTGTTATTTGACCACTTTGGATCTTTTGGAGTATTTCAGTGCTTGCTTCATCAATTATTTCTCTAAATCGCATTTCTTCTTCAATCGCTCCTTCCCCAATACCTTCCAGATCTCCGTATTCTAATCTCGCCTTCAAAGCATCTAATGCAAATTGATTTTCCTCTGAGATTTCCAGGAACGTTTCAATTTGCCCCTGTTTGCGATCTTGTGGGTTTCTCCATTGCTTCAATAGATTTCCAGCTTCGAAAAATGTCAACGGAGGAGTTTTTTCAACCCATTCATGAAAAATCTCGCTTCGAGGATCTTGTGGTAACCAACGGAGCTGTTCAGGCACCATTCATCCTCCTTCTCTCCCAAATTATAATTATAAAAGCGAGCAATTCTTAATAATCTTCACAAGATAGTGTTTTCAACATTGTCAAAAAATGTATAAGAATGATATAAATCTATATAAATTTCCATTAATCTTTTTTAAAAGCAGTTCCATCACAATAAGTCGTGAATTATTAGGTAAGCCTTAAACACGACGAAGATCAGACTCCTATCGTCTATTTCTTTTAAAAAAGTTTTTATCTTATCATTTAGAGCAGGATTGGGGTGCTTGGCAAAATAGAGTGAATGAGCGAATAGTCAACGTTGGGTAATTCGGTTATTTTCCCAACGAGGTGTCGTGAAGGTTTTTAACAAAAAAAGCAGACAAATATTGAGGAGAGGAGTCATTGTTTACGACAGTTAAAATCCCCGTTATGGATGACTATTTGAGCCCCAAGAAAACCCAGCAAATTCATCGGCTCACGGCGCGAGATACGACTGTCATTCAACGATATTTAAAGATTATTGCCTATGAAGAAGACCAATTGTGGCGAGTTGGGGGGGAAGGGAAGCGCCTTGACAAGACGAAACTAGACGCTCTAACTTTAACGAGTCAAGCTCAAAAACGGACCCAGCCTGATAGTACCATCCACTACACACAATGTCGTCCAATGGTGAAGCATGACCTCAAACAGCAATTTGGTCCCCGTATCACTGTCCGAGAACTCAAAGAATGTCGTGACACTGCGGTGGAGATGTGGCATTCCTATCGGGAAAAAACAAATGCTTACGAGCGTCAATACACTAAGATCTTGCATAATCCAAAATATGTGGAACGAGAAGAGGACCTTATCCAAATCCTTCATTGGTGGGCGACCACGAAAAAACCGGCACCTCCATGTCAGGCCCAGGGCTATATGCCTCGGAAACTTCCACGCCGAGTTAATGTGGGGACCACTTGTTTTCTTCATGAACGGTCAACAAAACTAACACAAACTTGGTTAGAACTCTATTTCCCGGAGCGAAAGAAACATCTTTGGCTCCCATTGAACCTTTCTAGTTATCATCATAACCAATTACAATTAGGTGTTCTTAAAACCGTACAATTAGTCTATGTCAAGAACAAGCGTTGGTATGTGTACTGCACCCTCAAAATTCCTCTTCCTCAGAAGAAACCAGAGGATCTTCATTCGAAAAAATCCCGAGCTGTTTTCGCCCATGACCTGGGAATAAAGAAAGCGTCAGTAGTTGTGCTCCTGACGGAAGCTGGGCTAACTCCGAAGAAACAATTCTGGTTTTTCAAACAGAAGACTAAACAAAAGAAAATTAATCAATTGGATAATCGAATTGCGTCTATTCAACGAAAATATGCGACCTATCAAACCCACGGTCGCTCGACGAAGAATTTAACCCGCTTATTGAAACAACTAGCCGAGAAACGGCATCGCTTAGCTGTCCAGTATGACCATGAGCTGACTAAGCAGATTATCCGTGTTGTTCAACAATTAACTCAGGACTACAGTCTTTATGTCGTTCTTGGACGGTTAAAAGGGATTCGGCACACTCGGAGGAAAGGGGATGGGGGCTCCCGTCAGCACCGCCGTGAACTTCATCGGTGGGCCTTTGCGCGAATTACCACGATGTTGGAATACAAACTCGCTTGGATAGGCTTTCCTGTGGAAAATTTTCAGGTGGTCGCTGAAGCCTGGACCTCCCGGACATGTTCACAGTGTGGCTCCCGAGTGACCATCCGTCCGACCCGAGGATTATTTCTTTGTCGAACTTGCGGTCTCCAGTTGAATGCAGACCTCAATGGCGCCAAAAATCTTGGCATTAAGCTCATCAATTCACTTGATGGGACTTCTCTCGACCAATGGTTGAAAAAATCCTCTCCTGTAGAGGAAAGAGAAGTGGGCTGGAAGAACTCTTCCTTGACCAGTAGGCCCCAAAGCAGGGATGAAACCCCCTCACCTGTGGCTCGATCGTTCCCAAGATCGGGGTGTGGAACCTGCAAACCGGAAAAATATGAAGAAAGCTAAGCTTTTTAGATTCATACATATTTCCGAGTACTGTTTAAAGATTTATGAGTAGGCAAAATCAGTGATTATTACTGACTTCACGAATATAATGCAAGATTCTTTAGAAGAAATCGGAGCTTCAGATTAATGACAGATATTGATAACCTCATTGAACTAAACTACTCTGGTTGTTCAGTGTTTTCTTTGTTACGAAATCCTATCTTTAGAGAGGAATTATTGAACAGCTCAAAGACCTTTATTCGTGGAAACGAATTAGAGAAGAATACATTATTAGACCAGTTAGCTATCTCCGCCAAGGCTCTTATAGTCGGGCCAGCAGGTGAGGGTAAAAGCTTATTTGCTCGTAAAGTTCTTGAGGCTCTAGCGGATTCACTATCAAATCACAAATTCAAAATAGCGGGTTGTCCCATCAACCAAGATGCCGCTATCATAAAAATGATGTCAGAAATTAATGAAAAAGAAACTAAAACCTATTTGACCTTATTAAAGGATATTTTGTGTCCAAATTGCACTTCGAAAATAGAAAATCTCATTTCAGAATCTTTAAACAATGAAATCTCACTAACACGAACAAATGAAATAATTAATCGATTAAACTACACTGAACTTCTCTCTCTTTTCAAAACGATTGAAGTAGAACGAGTAGAAATGCATGCAGCACAAATAGATCCTAGGACGGATCAAGATTCAATTTACATGCTCCTAGCAGGAGTGGAAAACCTTGAACGCTTACTGAGTGAGAAGACAAAAACAGCTTTCGATCCATCGACTCATAAAATTGGTGTTCTCAGTCAAGGCCTTATTCTCGTTAATGAGGTTCATCGATTACCAATTCGGCTATTGGAATCCTTAATGGGTTTTCTTGAAGAAGCGGGTACACTCCGATATTCAATAGCGGGAAGAATGTTAACTATTGATGGAGCAATAATCTTCACGGCAAACTCACCACTAAAACAGCAACTAGGGGAAGAAATCACTCCACTTCTTTCAAGAATCCCAATGGTATTGTGGCCCACTCGGAATCTAGAGGAGAGGAAAAAGATTGTATTAGATATTTTCCAAGAACATTTGTATCGATTCTCCTCACCGCTAGGATATACTGATATTGGAGTCACTTTTTCAAAATTTAAATCATTTCCAGTTGTATCACAGTTAACTGTGGAACTGATTGCACGTGTGGTGACTCAGAGTTTTCCAGAGGCTCTTTTTTATTCAAATCGTCCTCAAGAATTTTTAAATAACTTGGGAGTAATGCAATCAACTCCAAATATCCCATTTTTTGATACACGCACACTCTACCAACTAATTGGGAAACTTATTCTAAATCTTGAGAGATCACAAGACGATTCACTTATCACTTACAATGATGTTGTACCATTCCTCTTAAAATTAGGTTTTGATAATGAGGTTGGAAAAGCCCTTAATCAACTTAAAATACTAATAGGGGACGCGATACTTGGCCAAACTACTGTAGAACTAGACATTGAATCCATTGAAAAAGATCAGCGTGTACTAGAAGAAAAAATTCAGAATCAGGAAGAGTTTCAAGAAATTATATTTCATATAGAGGGTTTTAACAAAATAAATAATGTATTGGACCAAAAAAACCTTGATAAATTACTAGAGAGCTATTCACGACTAATGGAAGAAAGTTGAGAAATCATAAAAGCGAATCATAATTGATAGTAGTTTGCGAAAACTTATCATATAATAAACATGAAATTATGTAAGAAATTTTACTTTCCGAAATCTGTATCTAGAAAAGGGTTCAATTACTTACCAAAAAAGGTAGAAAAATCCCTCAAGCTTATTGACCAA
>JAEOTI010000440.1 GCA_016839955.1 Candidatus Hodarchaeota archaeon
ACAAGGAGATATCTTTGTAATAGGGACGTCATGGGGAGAGTGGAGGTTAATGGTTATCAACCTTATTTCAACGAAGTTACTAGTCGAGATGGAGGAGTTATTCAAACTTCAGCGCTCACGCAATTGATAGATCCCACAAATGGACTGTTATTTAAAAAGGCTCTCGTAAGACTGGAGAAATATGTTCGAGAAGGAATCGCATGGGATTCCGAAAAACAACCAAAAAATCCAGAGCAAATAAAGGCTGATAGTTTTAAGATAATCACTCAATTAATAGGGGGAGCAAAAAACAAAGAGTTACAAATCGAATTTAATGAGAATCTGTTGGATATCTACGAAAAAAAACAAATTGAAAAAACCCCAGAAATTATCAAAAACATTGAATCTGTAAAAAAACTTATTAAATCTAAAGAAGCAAGGGCTTATCTAGATTTACAAACTAAAACTGTACGAAATGTTGTCAGAAATCTTCGAAGAACGCAGAGAGATTTGGAAAGAGAATTAAGGTTAAGAGAAAAACAAGCTCTATTCTTGGAAAAAGTTGCAGATGCGGACAAAGAAGATATTTTTACTCTCAATCATCAAATTGATATAATTACTGGCACGATTAAAAATCACCTAAAACCTCTGATACATAAAATAGGAAAAAAAGAAACAATATTGAATCAAGATTTAGTAAGAGCTATAGACGCCATCTTTTTACAAGTACAAATGATATCATCAATTACGAACTACATATTAAATGTTAATTTTGATCTTACCACTCAGAAGATAAATCGGAGTTTACCGCTATTTATTAAACAATATATTGAGAGAGTATATATCCCCTTGAACGAGGATAAGTTACGAAATGTGACTATAAAAGTGGATTGCGAACCTGAGACCGAATTCATATGTGAATTTAATCCTTTCAAGTTCATGATTGTGATTGATAATTTGATGGATAATTCCACAAAGGCCAAGTCTAAAAACATAAACGTTGGAATTAAGCTTTTAGACAGAAATACTCTCGAACTTAAGATAAAAGATGATGGCGTAGGAATCCGTGACGATGATTTAAATAAACTGTTTAGTTTCGGTTTTTCTACTACTGGTGGACATGGAATTGGGTTATATCATGTTAAGAATATATTGAAAGAGTACGGGGACATTTCAGTGAATAATCGTCTAGATACAGGAATAGAATTTACTATCAAGGTGGTTAAATGAAGTTAGAATATCATATATTATGGTTTGAAGATTCTAAAGACTATATCGATTCCTTTATACCATTAATAAACAACTATTTAGACGAAGAAGGCTTTAATGTAAGATTTACGACACAAGAGGATGATAACGATCTTCCCAATATAATGGAAGAATGGGATGTAGACCTAATACTTGTTGATTATAATTTAAAGGGAATACAAAAAGGAGACAAACTATTAGAAAAGATTAGAAACAATGAATTATATACAGAAGCTATTTTCTATTCTAAACAAATTGACTACAAAAAATCCATGCCAGCGTGGTTAGAAGGAATATATTTTGCAAATAGGGATAGACTCGAAGAAAAGACGAAAAAAATAATTGACTTAACAATTATGAAAAGTCAGGATTTTTATAACGTAAGAGGATTGTTTATTGCAGAAACAATAGATATGACAAAAAAAATTGAAGAGATATTATCAAATATTTTGAATATAAAAGATAAGGAATATACATTTTTCATGAATGAGATTATGCAATTACCTGGAATAACAGACCAGTCTAAACTTACAATATTAAACAGATTTTTCAAGAGTAAGATAGCAGAATTGCATACTCACTTTGAGTCTATATCTTCTGGTGAAGAGAGAGACAAGCTTGATAAGCTTATTAAAGAAATGCAATCAATTAAAAATATGCTTAGTAAATATTTCGACGAAATTCTTGAAACAAGGAATAGTCTAGCCCATGGTAAACCTGTTCCTAACAAAAAAAATAGCTTAATCTGGAAGAAAAAGGAAATTATATACGATAAAGATAAATGCAGAGAGATTAGAAAATCCTTTTTAAAACATAATCAAAATTTAGATGATATTATAAAGTTATTAGATCATGGATCTTAATCACTACCAAACTTTTTTTTAGAATTCTCAGCACAAAAGCATATATCACTTAGACAACAAGAGAAACATTTTGGCACTTGATTCTTACAAATAGTGGCTCCAATATCTAAGAGGCCAAAGTTGTATTCTTGCCAGTTTTCATTAGGTAACATTTTTTCAGCAAGTTCCCAAATCCATTTTTCTCTTGTATCCTTTGGCATCTCAAGTCCATGAAAGCGTGTCAACACACGGGCTACATTACTGTCAACAATAGGACACCTTTTACCTTGACCGAAACATAAAACAGCATTAGAAGTGTAAAGCCCAACATAGGGAAGACTAGCCAAAGAAGTCTGATCTAATGGGATTTGTCCTTCATGTTCATAAAGTATTTTCTCTGCAATAAGTTTGAGAGCCTTTTGTCTTTGCTTGTATAATCCTAGAAACTTGAGATCATTTTCTAGCTCAAGGTACTCTGTTTCAATAATAACTTTTGGTTCAAAGTATTTTGCTATTAGTGAAGGAAATATTTTTTCAACGTTTTCTGCTCTTGTCCTTTTAAGTAGCAACTCGAGAACTAGCCACTGCCAGTTGTTAAGGTTGTGTGTTCTCCAGTAAAAAATGCGACCTTGCTGTTTG
>JAEOTI010000441.1 GCA_016839955.1 Candidatus Hodarchaeota archaeon
ATCATTGGCTCAAAATGCTGCTGAAAGAGCAATAAAGTCAATTCTACCTTTTAAACATCATGCACGTGATTTTATTATCGGTTCATCTTCTATACAACGAGAGGCAATTCTCCTAACCTATAATATTGGACATTTCTCATGGATGCCCAATGGAACTGTGACTACTCCAGAGAAGTTTATTGAAAAATATAAGCGGTCAAACATATAACCAACGCATTGTTCCAAAAAAAATTGACATAGGAACAAATATCCATAACAATTAGAAAGGTTATAGAAATTAATTGGAACTTTTTTCTTTGAGTAAGAGTAAATAATAACGTAATTTATGGTCAAAATCATAATCTTGGTGCTGTTATAATGGCATTTTTGAATAGAATAACCATAGATCCTAATATAATGACGGGTAAACCTTGTATAAGAGATACAAGAATTCCTGCATCAATAATTTTGAAGTTATTGGCAAAAAAGGAATCTAATGAAAAAATCCTTACATCATACCCCGAACTTGAAGAAGACGATATTCTTGCTTGTCTTGAATATGCTGCATGGAGCGTTTCAGAGAAATCCCTACCGGTGTTCTCATGAGATTCCTTGTTGATATAGCTCTTTCTCCAACAACTGTAAATTTTTTTGAAGAATAACGGTTATACCGTAGTTAGAGTAGATGAGAGTATTTGAGAGGGGAGGAATAGATGATAAAAGGATTTTTAATTATGCTAGAGAAAATAATCACTGTCTTATAACTTCAGATCTAGACTTTGGAGAATTATAAGCTTTTTCTCTTTCAAAAAAGCCATCGACTATAATTTTGCGGTTGGATGACCCAAGAATTCCGAATGTCAATCGTGTTCTTTTAGATTCTCTTCCTAAAATAGAACAAGCAATAAAAGATGGCTCAATAATCATTCTCCATGATGATAAAATAAGGATTAGAGAATTACCAATATAAAACCTATATAAGAATCCAAAACTAATTACATTCTCATCATTGACGATACATCGTTATGACTGATACCTCTAATTTAGCTTTTCATCTAAAAAAGCTAATGAAAGAATCTTTAATCGCTAAAGATGAGTTTGGTTACTTATTAACAACACGGGGTGAGTATTTCCTTGAAATCATCCATTTTCATGATAAAATTGAGTTATCTGATCCGTGTTCTAATGTCAACGTTTACCAATTACCAAGAAATGATTAAATCCAGTAATAATATATGTGCAATACCAACGCATTGTTCCAAAGTCGTAATAATGAGTTCAGCTTTAAATTCCAAAACTTTTTTAGTAAAAATCATGACTAGAAATCCAACTCACATAAGGTCATAGTTATGTGCTTCTGTTTAGAGGATTAATCCCTGTAGTCTTGTAGTCAATTTTGTATTATTGTAGTAAAATATTTAAGAGATGAATTCAGTAGGTACGCTGAACTAAAATGCGATCTACTACGAGACGTGTGTCTGAATCTGAGCTTCATAAGTTAAAAGAAATTCAAAACCATCTCAAACAGATCGGTATTGATATTAATCTGGTAGAGCTAAGTGAAACCATAACAGATTATGTTTTAGAACGTTTTGACGATTTTATCAATGAATATCGTTTTAAAACTCAATATAAAAACCAGGATCCTCTTTCTAATTGGATTAACACTCCATTTTATGGTAAAGACAAAACAGATGCCGTAAAGAATCATGATGTGACTCTGTAATGTTCATAGATAGTGTGGTATGGATTGCTTTAAAGTATAAGAGAGATCAATGGCACAAGGAGGCAGTCCAACTCAAGAAGAAAATTATAGCATTAGATAATATTTACGTAACTGACTTCATTGTGGTTGAAACCTATAATTTATTATAGAGAAAAGCTTCATCGACGACTGCACAAGAAACTCTTATTATGTTCCTCGAAAGTCCAAAGCTAACGATCATGTACAATAATTTCTTGACTCTGTCAAATACTAGAAAGATTTTGAACAATTCTGATCATTTAAGTTTAACAGATGCTAATATTGTGTGGTTCTGTAAAAATTTACACATTGGAACTATTATGAGCTTCGATAAGGGGTTTGATAGCGTTTCTGGAATTGAAAGAATATCACGCTAAATTATGATTCACACAGCGTCAAACTCGAGAGATCTGATCCTTTCAGTGCAAAATTATAAAGATATTAAACAAGCTCCCTTTTATGGCACAAATTAAAGAGGATAATGAAATCTCAGATATATTTTTCCCTTCATATTCAGAGTTAAGATATAAGTTGAGAGAGAAAGAAAGCCTACTTCTAGCTTTGTAGGGTAGAATGAATCTTTTGATGTTCCTTGTATTACAAGTATTAGTAATGGATACATTTTTTAGTATTTGATAACCATTCGTAGAATGTGAAGACCATGCCACTGGTTATTAGAGATGCTGATGAAGAAATTTATGTGCGATTTAAAGCTAAAGCTGCACTGAAAGGTTTAAAAATTGGCGAAGCAATAAGTGAGGCCATGGAAAAGTGGGTTAATGAAGACCAACTTCAAAATCCCGTCAAAGCAAAGCAACAAATGAATAATTTCACGTATAGACGAATAATTGGCGATTTAAGACGTAAATTCTCAGATAAATGGGGAATTATCTCAGAAGGTGATCTCTTAGGAATTTTTGACAATAAAAAAACAGCTTTGAACGCCATTCAATCTTCTGATTCAGGTCCAAATTTGATTTTCTTCATAAGCGATAAAATTGAACCCCGAATTCTGCGTCTTGGCATTAGGAGAGCATCAAATGACTGACATACAGTTTCAATAACAAAAATCACCTTATTCAAAAATTCCGCGCCTTACATACCATTAACTCTTGGAGATCCCTTTTTAGAGAAAACTACAGAATTAATGGCTCTTTTTGATACGGGTTATGATGGAAATATGCTTATTTCCTTTGAGGTATTTGAGAATCTTCAGTTAGATCGTTATCAATATGCATCGGATTTGAGAAAGATAGGAGAACTAGTTACAGGGGAACAACTCGAATTAATTACCACGGATGCTTCTATTAAACTCTCAGGACTGAATTACGAATTTATTGTCGAAATTAATGCAATAGAAGGATGTAAAGAACCACTACTTGGACGTGAATTCTTAAACTCACTGATTTCATTGCTTAATGGTCCAAAAAGGACTTTATCACTGACTTTTTCGAACGAAACGTAGTATTAAACATAAATATAACCACATGTAAGATTAAAGAGTAAATAGCAGACGTCCTTTTTGATTTTACTCCAATATCAAAGGTAACAATCTATTGCTGTTAATTTCACTGTAAAGATCCCCCTAACCACTGAACAGTTCTATTTCTCCTTGATCTTCCTATCTGTTTCATCAGTATCGGAGTGGAAATGTTTTTTGTTCTTTTCAGCAGATTTTTTGGGTCTTCTACGATTTCCAGCAATTTACCATCAGTTACCACAACCCACTTCCCTGGGTTCTATGCAATAAAATCAGGATTTTTTAATAATGAATCTAAAAAACTCTTATTTTCTTCTTGTCGATCCGTGGTAGAATTTAAGTTTTTATTTATGACAAGTGAATCTTCCTTAATCCTAATTTGGACTTTATCACCTTCGTTAAAAGGAAAATTACTGTCTTTAGCTAGAGATGCAGGGATATAGACGTATAAACTGTTCCCACTTTTAATAAGCTTAGACAGTTTTACTTTCATTTTCTTTCACGTTAAAATTACTAGTGATTTAACATAAAAAATTTTCTAATTGCCATAAGGAAAACATAGCTGAAAATTGGAAAAAGAGGGTAAAAGTTGTAAGTAAAATAGAGATCATAATGTAAATAACAATCGTCCTTTTGACTTAATTCCAATCTTAGTTATCCTCAATTGAGCTGAAGAGATTTTACGAATTCAAGTTTACCCTGATTCATAAGCTTGCCTTATGTTAAGCTTTATTAATTGAAGATAACCAAGCTTAATTGATGAAGATGCCAGTCCTCATAAAAAAAGTAGATCCAGAATTATATACAAAATTTAAAGCGAGAGCAATTGAACGCGGATTGAAGATCGATGAAGCATTTAATGAAGCTATAGCTGTCTGGTTAAAGTCTTCGAAAGATAAAACTTCCCGAGACAGGATACAAGAAAGAAATGAAATATCTTATAGACTACTCAAAAACACTATCGAAAAAGAATATCTTTACAAATGGATAGCAATCATAAACGGTCAATTAGAGGTAA
>JAEOTI010000442.1 GCA_016839955.1 Candidatus Hodarchaeota archaeon
CCCACTTTTTATCTGATTCATCTGGGATTGAATCGTTGTTGTCAATAATGAATTGTTTTGGATCTCGTCCTACCCCTTCTGGGTTCTCCATTCCTTTTACTCTCCACAAATTTAGGTTTTTATTAATAATAATATAAGTGAAATCACAGCTTTATATTAGGTTTTGGATACATATAAAGTCTTTTTAAAGAACTTTGAAGTTAAGCTTTGCGAACCCGTAGAGGGGATCTCTCATTAGGATTTTCTTCTTTGAACGAAAAAAGAATTTCTCAGCGTTGCTTTTCCAAACGGAATTCAACAGCTTAACAAGGAAATAAACGTCGTCTTGAGAAGTATTTTTGTTTTACATGGCGATTTATGTATTTAAAGAGTATATAAAGGATTTTACCCTCAATCATCCTTTATCTTGGTGTGTGGACTTGTTTAGGTAAGATTAACCGATTTAATTCTTCTAAGGAAAACAATTTCGTTATTATTCAATTTGATTGTTTACAACAATTCCTAAGTCATTCTCAGCATTATTCCTAGACTTAGATCATGAAAAATTATTAATTTGGGCAAAATGTTTAAAAAGTAATTAATTCATATAGTATATGTAGTAATGGGTTGGTGAGAAATCCTATTTATACGATATACTTCGTGAATCTTTCTAAAAATCTAAAACGGAAAGAATCTATGGGAGGTAAAAGAGATGGAGCTTTTAGAGATCAAGAATTGGTCAGAAAGAAATAAAATCCTAGTTTGTTTGTTAAGTTCACTGATTATACAGATTTTTGGTAGTTATTTTGGAGTAATTTTCGATAGTTTTTTTCTGTTCGACTTTGGAATAGTTAGTTTTTACATAATTGGAGCTGTTTATCTGTTATGGTCTATTAAAGATTTTGAAAATAGGTTTAAACCAATGGGTGAGTATATTTATTCAAATAATCTCATTATTGCAGCGATTCTAATTGCACTCTTCATTCCTATTATTCCTCTTCCCTTTTTTATAGAGGTTTCCCAGTTAGAGAGGGAAACATTAATGTGGAATGAAGCAGGGGGTATCTTGATTTCAATCCTCACTTTGTTGACGATTTCCATTTTTAAGAAATTAGAAGATATACCTTTCTTTAATTTAATATTTCCATCCAAAGAAGCAAACTTCCAGAGGATATATGTGATTAGTTTTCTATTAATGTCGATATCTCCAATCTTTATAGTTGTGAATGAGGAATTAGGTAGAACAAACCTCTATTATGACCATTTTAATACCTTTGTTTTTTATTTAATGGAAGGTCTATTCATATTATGGCTTTTTTTCATGATTTATTCAGCTACATCCCAATTGAGAAAACGGAAGTCTCAGGAGAGATCATATGAGACAAAAGTGGATGATCGTATCAGATCTAATTATTTCATCCTATTTGCGTCAATTATATTAACTTTCAACATTGGGCTTGCCTTAGAATTTTCTCCTGACTTCTTAATTAAGGAAATCCCTAGTCTTTTTGAGTCATCGTCTGAATTTAGTGAAGGTATCTGGGGATTCATATTTTCTGCCTTTCTCCTTTATGTTTGTATTTATATGATGTTCGTTGGCCCTCAATCCTTGAAAATACTTAATAAATTGTCAACTGTTAAAGAAAAAACATTGGGTGTCAAAGGTATATTGCTTTCTCTCTTTGTAGGTACTGCTATTTTTGTAATACTTAAGGAACCGAGTAGAGTCGAACCATTTTACTGGTTAATTCTGTTAATAATTATATTAGAAAGTTGTGCTTTACTACTAATATTCTGGATGTTTCAAAATGCACCGATGAGTTTGAGATTTCTAAGGTTACCTCAGATCATTGTTGTTATTTTTGTTGTACTTAGTATGTATATTATCACATATTTTGCAAATACTTCTCATATATTATTAATAATAATCCCATTCTGCTTTATTCTCCTGAATCATGTAGCTGCAAACTATTTATTTCTTCAATTTGATTTTCATTCATTTTTGAGTCAGGAAATCACAAACAAGCTGAAATTAGTTGATGAAAAAGAAGTAGCACAGATTTTTCTCATAGAATTACTTGACTTTACGCCGTTAGATAAAAAAATCGAAGTAGCTCAAAGAATTGTCAATTTTTTTGAGAAGAATAACGAAACTCCAACGGTACAACAAACAAGACATGAAATTGAAAATATTACCTTGACAACGTTGTCAGAAGAATATATGGAAAAGGTTGGAATTCATCAGCTCTATTTTGAAATTGCGACAGCATATTATCAACAACAATTACCGCTCAAGGAAAATGTCCCATTACAGTTCTTAGTACAATTATCCGCCCTGAAAGTCGATGATTATTTTTCATTAGGAACATTACTATCTTCCTTTTTTGAAGGATTTATGCGAATTGTTAAAATTAAACTAGAGAATGATACAGACCTTCAAGAAGAAAGTTCTTTAAGAAAGGATGGTGTTAGAGTGGCTACAATCCTCAATTTACCTATAAATGAGTTCCATAAGATAGCTGATATAAGAAATAAGTTTGTGCATAGTAATCGAATTGATTTTTCAGTTTATGATCAGAAGGATGGTATTCTAAAAATTCTTCGATACTCAAGAAATGTCTTTGAAAATTATTCCTGCTAAGAAAGTCCTGTAGGGTCGTTTGTATCAAGATCTGAATATCAAGTGTTCTGAGGCCAAGGATTTCAAAGAATATGTGGGAAAAGTGGGGTATATCTTGCATCGGTTGGCCGAGATGGGACTGTTACACTTTGAGGAGGGAACCAGTCAAAAAGGACGGAAATACAAACTCTGGAAGTTCTCTGCCTGCAAGAGTGGACTAAAGAACTAATAATTTGTGAATGGATAAAAAAAAATAGAGGAATAAAGGTTTAATAGTCCGTGAAATAAGAGATAACTAATTATCTGTATGGCATTAGATACTAGTTTTTACTAAAACTAGACTCCTAAGACTAGATTATTGCTGTCGTTTTCTCCATTTCTTCCATATTACATCCATTAAACGTTGAATTGTTTCTGTTTTATCGTCAAAAACATCAACATATTGAATATGATGCATATAATGATTGGCATCTAATTTTATTCTTGGTATGTCACATTTATCCAATCGAATTGGTATAATAAAATTCGTTCCATGAGGTTGTCGTTGGTAAACCTTGATTATTTTATGAATTTCAGTCTGCATAAAAGATTTCTTATTCACACTATTTTTAGAGAAAAAAATTGCTGCGAAATCAGTTGTTTCTAGAGTAACATCAATCTCTTCCTCAAAAAAGTCCCCTCCCTCAAGTTTCTCCTTATCAACCCATGCGTCAATACCATTCTTTTCAAACTCAGTGTAAATGTTCATTATCCGTTCTTTATCTTCATTAACGTGGGAAAAGAAGACTTTAGGACTATTTTTTCCTCCTGTCTCTGATATAAAGTTATTCCACATTGACCGTAAATCTTGATTTAACTCTTGACGTGGTAAGGTGTAATAATAATAGTTTCGTAGATCTTTTATTGAAAATATGTTTAATACACTTAATTCTCTCTCACTCAATTGTTCTGCACCAACCTTTCTCCGATCTAATCCATTTATTATTGCTTCAATCTTGCCAGTAGTCTTTTGAAGTTCATCATAAAATTCTACAAGTGTCGTTCCTGTAGTAATTGTGTCATGAAGAATTATCGCTTTCAAACCTCTTCTAAGAAGCTCTGAACCAAAATATCTTTCTCCACCTTCCCATTTTGTATACATTGGCGTATTTAATTCCTTACTTATCAAGAATGCTACTGGATAAATCCCAATACAGTTCTTAGCGGGTACAATTGAACAAATTATATAGTCAAACCTATTATCACGAATTATTCTAGAGCAAAGGAATCTGAATAACGTTACCAGGACATCTCGATATTGTCCAGGATTATGAAAACCTTTACTTACAGCATGGTACCATTTACTCCGATAATCGGCGTGTTTCAAATCGTGGATTTTTTGTGGATCCCCTCGAAAAGCTTTCTGGACAGCTTCAAAGAGAAATCTATTTTTTCTTGCGACTGGTATTAAGTCAAGTACTTGAAGCTTTGATTCTGGGATGAATTCGTCAGTTAAGATGTTTTCTGCGAATCCAGTTATCCAATACTGCCCTTCATAAAAGTCTACTAACCTTAACGACTCAAAGGTGGTTAAGGATTCTTGGAGTGTGTCCAGCGGAATATTAAACTCATTCTTTATTTGCTTAAAAGTTTTTTCGACTTCAAGAAAAGATAATATTTCGCGAGAGGTTTCATTTTCAATAATAGGTTTACATTCCACTCGTAATTCTGAAATGATATCATTTAACTCCAGCATTCATATCCCTCTAATGAATCAATACAAAGAAGCTCAGTCTATTGATTCTATAAATCTTTGCCTCAATTTCTTATTTGTTAATTTAAAAACGAGAAGATCTCAAGAAGTAGGAAAAGTGAGAAGTAATACATTTCATTGGTGTTCACAATTTAAGAATTTATTTTATTTAAATTCAATAATCATCACAATTCAGAAAGGACAAATAAATTAAAGTAGAAAGAGTATTATTATCCAGAAGAATCGATTGATAAAATAAATGACCAGAAAAGAAGTCTCTCGAGACCACTCATGTTAGATAAAAACTTTTGGATTTTCACAATCAAAAGGAATGGCCTCAGTAATTCTCTTGACAAGTCGGTTAATGCAGAAAGGTTTAGTGAGATAAGCGTCGGCTCCTGCTTGAAGGCCACGAGCACGGTCTTTGTCTGAGGCTAGTGCGGAGAGGAATAACACAGGGATATTCCGATACGAAGCGTATTCATCAGAGTGTTTGAGACGTGTGCAGACATCAATTCCTGAAAGACCATGAGACATCTGAAAGTCCAGTAGAATGAGATCAGGCTTTTGATGCACTAATTCAAGCGCTTCTTGGCCGGTAAATGCTCTCCAGACGATGAATCCTTCCTGTTCGAGAGATAATGTCAATAATTCCAGAGTATC
>JAEOTI010000443.1 GCA_016839955.1 Candidatus Hodarchaeota archaeon
ACCGAAAGAATGAAAGGGGCGGGGTGAACTGTTTTGAATTATGCCTAATACCAAAACAAACACCCCTATGATGGGGAAAGTTACATTCAAAGTGAAAGGACTCCCCCAAGAAGAAAAAAACGAAGACCTATTTATCTCTTTGGATTTTCCCGTCCAATGTCCAAAATGCCGAGCTAAAGGCACAAACATCAAAAAGGATGGCCAAGATAGAAAGAAAAAGGATCAAACACAGCGATTCAAGTGTAAACGATGTTGTGAAAGATTTTATTTACATACTTCCTCACTCTTTGTAGAAACAACCAAAGTTGTCATAACAAGTGCAATAGAGGAGGTTATTACTTCTAGAAGCAGTATCACAGAAGTAGCTAAACGTTATCAGCTATCTACCAGTACTTTACAACAATTCGTGACGTTATTACGGAGAACATTATCAGAGAAGGCCTCTATTGTGAAAACGCTTCTACAGAAAGAAAATGAAGAAGAACTCGGTCTAACAGGCAGAAGCAAGGTAATCTATATTGATGAGACATTTTCACACGTGAAGGGCACTACTTATTATCTGATCGTGGCAGTAAACAGTCAAGGATTCCCCTTAGCTTGGAAATTATCTCCAACAAGGGCCGATGATGTCATTCAAGGGGTAATTGAAAAGCTATTCAAACAATTTGGGCATCCTTACCTAGTTATTACTGATGGAAACCTTAGCTACAAAAAAGCGTTACGAAGACTCTTCTATACAGGTATTCACGTTATACATATTCATAAAGACAAGCGAAACAGGATTATTATGAGAAAATGTGTGTATCATCTTAATGAGAGATACTTTATTGAGGAAATTATCGGAGCCAATCATGATCTCTTTACTGAAAAAGGAACTAAGTTAGTCTGGCAGTTGACTAAGCATCATAAGCTTATACAACGAGGAATTGGGAGGGGACGACTAGAAGGCAGTAGAAACAGACAAAAAACGAAATTAAATACTAAAAATTCATTTAAGAATAATAATGATTCCAATTCCTCCTCTCTCCTTCCGAAAAGACGTGGTCCTACAAATGTCTTCAGGACAGGGCGTCTTTTGGAGATTGATGTTGATCCTGAACACCTCAGTCTTATTACTTGTAACCTTGGAGAAGGGGAGAATTCTCCGCTATTCTCTTCTTTTCTGTTCTCAATCCTTTATCCCGTCTTTCATGAATTTTCTGGACAATCCATTAGTACAAATCGGATTGAAAACCTTTTCAGTCAGTTTGATCTATATTATCTGGCTCGTGGTCGGCGCACGCCTTTAACTGTCTCTTATGAATGTTTAACCTGGTTAAGCTATCGTACCCCGTCTCCTCTATTTCAGAAACTCATTCATCATCTTAGTAAGTCTGTTTCTCCCTTAGTTGGTCTTAAAAATCTCGGTAAACTCTTAAATTCCGTTTCTCTCTCTCTTATTCATCCTTTGGAGGTCGCGTGATGTATCTTTTTTCCAACACCGAAATTCAGAAAATCTCAATTTTTGTTATATCTTTATTTTTCAATAGATTTATTTCTCAATTTGAGAAAATGTCCAATTAACCAACCAACATCCCAGAAGAAGTCTCTAGCGAAATGTGCAAATGGAAAGATGACAAGTTTGAGTCTGAAACTGACTAATTCTTTTAACTGAATTGCATATAAGAGATCAGCAGAATAATAGATGATTAGAGTACCCAATATCGGAATTAAAAGAAGTAAAATGCCAAAACAAAGACTTGGAACACTAAAGAATAGCTTATTGTGCAAAATAATCAAAATAAAAAGTAATTCAGCTAATCCTCCAATTAAGGGAAAAGGATATGGATAAACTTTTGACCCCATCCTTTTGTGACAATTATATGTATTCATACCATACACAAAATTGTGTTTAGCAAATGAAAGAAATGTTTTACGATGAGGATGTTTAACTATCATTTTGTCAACATAAACTATTTTATGATTCTTTTTGATTAACCTTAAGTTTAGTTCCAGATCAACCCCTCTTCTTAAAAAAGGATTAGGTCTTAAAGAACGTATTACATCCCCTCTATAGGAGGAATTTAATCCCATACAGGAAGTTAAACTTTGTCCATGATAGAATCTAAACTTTTTTTGACTGAAAAATCGCTTGAAGTAATTTTTCAAGGTAGTTTTATTATCCTTAGCAATATGATTAAATATACTCATTTTTGCTTGCTCTGTATATAACTCCCATACATTTGATAGTTCAGATGCAATTATTTTACCCCCTAATGCTGACGCATCCGGAAATTCATTAAAACTATCAACAATATCCTTAATCCAGTTTGGTCCAGGAGAACAATCATCATCCGTAAAAGCGACAAAATCTCCTTTCGATTTTAGAACTGCTAAGTGTCTACTGAACCCCAAACCTTTATTTATTGAATTTCTTTTTATTTCAATAGAAAGACTTGAATATTGTGAATTTGATATTTTAACTAAAGATTCAGATCCATCATCTACAATAATTACCTGTATTCTTTCTAAAGGATAATTTTGTTTAAGTAAGCTATTTAATGGGATTAGAATTTTATCTCCACCATTAAAGGTACATATTATGACCGTGACAAGGGGATATTTATTTTCTTGGGACATCAATGAAATATCACATCAAAATATTTATCAAATCTAGGTCAAAAGACAGAAGTATTACCTAATCTTCAGTTATCGATTAAATTTTTTCTATTCTAATTAATTACCGTTTTATGAAAGAATCCAACTGCATTATGCATCATAAGGATTTTTACTCTGACTTTAATGGTTTATGAGTCGTAAGGAATTTTGAGTATCAATTTAAATACTTTCTAATATTTAATTTAAATGCCGTAAAAATTCAGAAATTATAGCCTTATGGAAACAGTTCCGATGGTAAGAATTGCTCTTATATCTAGCATATTTCCGTCCATTACAAAACCATATGTTGGAACCTTCATTTTGGAACATGTCAGATCATTAATTACACAAGACTGGATTGACGAAATTTATGTAATTAATCCATCTAGACTTCAAAAATATCCTAACTCTCTATCTAGATTAATAAAAATAAATAAATTCGATTTAATTGACGCTCAGTTTGCAGTTCCCGCGGGAGTACTAGCATTCGTCAAACCATCGGTTCCAATGGTGTTAACAACTCATAGATGGGAAGTTGTTGACTATGACAATTTCTTTCTGCGTTTTTTATTAAAGAAAATTTTCTCACGATCAAATCGAATAATAGCTGTAAGTAATTTTATTGCAAACCAAGTCATTAATATTAGCCCAAGGGAGTTAAGGAAGATCAAGATAGTCCATAATAGTGTTGATGTTAAAAAGATCCAATCTTATCGAAAACCAACAAAAAAAATCAGGAAACTTCTTGAAAAAAGTGATTCAAATAATTCTTTGAAGATAATCACAGTTTCTCAGTTAATAAAACGTAAGGGGATCGATTTAGTAATTAAAGCTTTATCTCAAATGCCACATCAGATTGAGTATGAATATTATATAGTAGGTACTGGACCGGAGAAGTCTCGTTTAAAGCTTCTAATAGAACGATTGAAGGTTTCAAAACACGTTCATTTAGTTAATTACTTGGTAGGACCGGATTTGTATTCTTTAATTAACAATACAGATATTTTTGTACTAATGTCTTCCTCTGAAGGGCATTCGGTTGCAGTACTAGAAGCCAAAGTAGCTGGGAACTTTATAATTCTAGGAAATTATCCAGGAGCAGATGAAGCACTATACAATGGTGTTGAAGGGGTAATCATTTCTCTAGATCCTTTAGAGCTTCAAGAAACATTAAAGAAAATCTGGAAACACCCAGATATTATAAGAAAAATTAAGCAGTATAATTTTAAAAATGCTTCAAAACATGATCATTATAAGAAGATGATAAAAATAAAAGAAATCTATTTAGGGGTAGTGGAGGATCATGAATGAAATTATGTTACAATCAATAAGCTCTAGATGGAGCCAAAATGACAGAAATATTGGATTATTCCACGAAAATAACAGAAAGACTTTCCCGAGGCTTGAGTAAATATATCAAGAATAACTGCTTAATCGATCCAACAGTTAATCATACAATCAGACCCCGATTAAACGCGTTTCTTTTGGAATTGGTAGATAATTACAATATTCTTGGTTTGAAAACCACTAAAACTAGACTAACAAAGATTATATTGAATCTTCAAAATAAAGATGGGTCATGGAGTGAAATTCATCGCAATTATAACAGTCCTTCTACCCTAGCAACATCAATTTGTGGTTTATCAATTCTTAAAATCTACAATGATCTTCCTATCGCGTTAAGGAAAAATTCAAAACAGGCAATATTCAATGCACGTTGTTATGTTACTTCTCAACTTACTGACACATTTGTAATAAAGTCCAAATATGTTCATTCTGAGGTTCTTAATGTAGGAGCAACTGTTGCACTCTTTCTACAAGAAAGTGGAAAACTGTTAAACCAAAAAAGAGTTTTTAATAAGATATTATCAGTTATATATGATAATCAAAAAGAAAATGGAGTTTTTCCATATGGTACTAAAAAAATTTCTTGTCCCCTATCTCATCACTTGAACGTTACTAGTATATTTTACCAAGCACTAATAATTTACTATATGAATGGGTTGAAA
>JAEOTI010000444.1 GCA_016839955.1 Candidatus Hodarchaeota archaeon
TATTCAATGAAGCTAATTTTATTGTATGGCAAGCCTTTTTTTCAGAGAGGCTAAGATCTAAAAGTGAAAAAATATCTATTGAACATCAGATCAAAAATGTAGAATATGATCTCGATACTGCCAAACAAGAAACAGATACAGGAAACTATAAAGATGCTCTCTCGAGACTTAAGAATCTAGAAGGCAACCTACTCCTTACACCAGAGGAAAAAAAAGAGGCGATCATTACTTGCTCAATGCTATTTCCAGCAAAAAGACTATCCAGATGCATATTATAATTTACAACTACTAGCAAAAAAATCCCAGTTGACTATAAATGATTATATTAGAAAAATCCAATGTGAAAGTCATTTAGATTTACCTCAACAAAGACACCAAACATTAGAGGAGGCTCTTGGGAACTTTCCTGGCCATCCTGAGCTGAAAGTCCTCCTAACTGAGGAAGATAGATAATTAATCTCCTCCTAATTTGTTGGATATAGTTTTCCATCTACCATCTGCATTATTCTCATTTCAGGACTCAGTAAGGATTCATCATGAGTAACAATTATGGTTGTTTTACCTTGTTGAGTAATCGCGTGCAGGAATTTAATAACCATGTTGGCATTTTCAGAATCAAGATCTCCTGTTGGTTCATCTGCAATAATAACTTTTGGGTCATTAGCTAAGGCCCTAGCGATGCCAACAAGTTGTTTTTCTCCTCCAGACAACTCTATAGGATAATTATCTCTTTTCTCATACAGTTTGACTTGATATAAAAGTTCTCTGGCACGCTCTTCACATTTTTTTGGGTGCACATTTGCGATCATCATTGCATATTCAATATTTTCCACAGCTGTATAAGAAGGGTGTAAATTATAAAATTGAAATATAATTCCTATTTCAAATCGTCTCAAATCACAGAGTTCTGAATCATTAAAAGTGTTTAGATCGCCCCCATTAAATATAACATGTCCTTCTGTTGGTTTATCTAATCCCGTGAGTAAATTTAGGAATGTGGTCTTTCCTGAACCCGAAGGTCCTAAGATGGCAAGAAATTCTCCTATTTTTACTTCTAAATTGATCCCATCAACTGCTTTAATTATTTCAGTCTTCGTTTGGTAATGACGTTTCAAATTTATGATCCGATATAGAACAGAATTCTCTCGATCCAGTTCATTCACTCTCAATGTCATTTTTCTTCTCTTTAAACGGAATGATTTCTATTTTGTTATCTTTCATAATGACTCTTACAGATGCGATTTCTTGCTCTGCAAGTTTGGCATAGATTTCTTGTGGTAAACGAATGTTTCCATGTGAATCCATGATAATTGCTTCTTCTCTTTGAGAGGCCTTTGATGGATCTTTACTTTGAACATGAAAAGTTGATATCCGACCATCCTGCATTCTATAGGTTTTTTCTGTGTTATTTGAAAAACGTTTGTCATGGGTAACAACAATAATGGTGAGGCTGAAAAATTCATTAATCTCTCGTAAATATTCAATGATTTCTTTTGTCGTTTCAGTATCAAGCTCACCAGTTGGTTCGTCAGCTAGTAATAATTTGGGTTCATTTGCCAAAGCAACAGCAATTGCAACTCGTTGTTGTTCTCCTCCTGATAATTCTGCAGGTTTTCGCTTTTCTTTCCCCTTTAATCCCAATCGATTCAATAATTCAAATGCTCGTTCCCTCTGATGAAGTTGAAAGTTTCCCGAGTAATGTAGTGGAAGCAGAACATTATCTAACGCAGTTAGTCCCCATATTAAATTATCTCTTGGAGATTGAAACATAAAGCCAATATTTTGACGATATCTTAACAGGTCACGCCGTGAAAACTTATTTATTAACTGGCCGTTAAACCAGATTTCACCAGAACTTGGGGTATCAAATGTACTGATCAATCGCAAGAGAGTCGTCTTTCCCACACCTGAAGGGCCAATAATGGAAACAAATTCACCTCTCTTTACAGCTAAATTCACTCCCCTAAGCGCAGTAAAATTCACCCCCTCTATTGGGGAAGAATAAATTTTAATGAGGTCTTTACATTCTAATGACATTTCTTTCACTCTACTTTCATTACCTTCGAGATGTTAACTCTAGTTGCCAGAAAGGAAGTTATCAGACCACTCACTGCTGTTACTAGAAATATCGAGCAGAATAAGAGAAATAT
Organism: Candidatus Hodarchaeota archaeon; assembly: GCA_016839955.1. Next base: position 2,151 of record JAEOTI010000444.1, read on the forward strand.
CAAAGGAAAATTGATAAGCAATAGGAAGGGTGGAACTCGGCTAAAAAGTAATGAATTAATTAAACGTGAAAAGCTATAGAAAAAGGTTAAACCAAGGATAGCCCCAGGAAGACCACTTATTATAAACAATAACAGCGGTTCGATGAACATAATCATAAACACTTGGCGATATTTCATTCCAAGCGCGCGACTTAGCCCAATATTACTCAATTGACTTGTTAACTTTATTACACAAAAAAGAATTATAATGAGAAAAATGACCATCAACGAAGTGAGGAAATTCAGATTAATAACAGTCCAAATAAACACATTGTGAGGATTATTTTCATCTGTGAGTGTGATTTTTTCTGCTGTTACCTTGAATTGTTCCTGTTCAATCCCCAAACTTCTTGAAACGTTCCAAGCTTGTTCGGTTATGACAGATTGGTTAGCTGTTGGTTTTATTTTACACCAGATTTCGCTTCCCTTGAAAGTACCAGTCAAATTCTGGAAAAAAGAAAAAGAGGTGATAAGAAAATGACTTTTTGCCTCTCTAGAGAAAAACCCTGGCCAATAACTACTGATCCCTACCACTGTCAATTCCTTTCCCTCCACAAAATAGGAATCATTAACTTTTAGACCTTCTTTCTTTGCACAAGAAGCATCAATTAATACAGGAAAACTTGTTTCAGGATCAAACAAAGCAGCTACTAGTTCATTTAACGAGGAATCATCGTAATAATTTTTCCAATGGGCAACATTCTGAAAATCTGGTTCAATTCCTAAAAATGAGATACGCTGTTGTGATTCCTCATAATAATCAGATTGGAATAATACCCTACTGACGTGTAAATTGGGAATTTTTTCCAATTCTAGATAAAGTTCTTGTTCAGCAATATTGTAACAATCAATAACTAAATCACTTCCTGCCTGATAATAAATATTGTCACTATCAAATTGAATGAGAGAGGTAGGGAGAACTGATAAGATCATTAAAAAACTAATTGCTACAGCAATTATACGAGTAGTATTCTTCATTAATTGCAAGTTCTTCATGAGATTTCTTGTAGCAAATGCTAATTTTTTCCAATTATTTTTCCAGAAAAAATCCTTCATAAAATGGATTATTAGCGGGATGAAACGGTTAAAAACTAAGATAACACCAATTAGGAGAAAAAGAGGACTTAAAACTAATAGAGAAAACAGAATTGGGAATAAATCACTAGCGGAACCGAAAATTATTTCATAACCTACAACTTCAAAAATCCAACTAATTAATATTAGTCCCAACAAACCTAGAAGTAAGAGGAATAGATCAAAGTTGCCTCTAAAGATTCCAAATCTCCTCTTTCTTTGTTTAATGATGTTAAAATCGTTAACCTCGCCAGTGGATCTTACTAAGTGGAAGAGGGGTTTGATCTGAGTACAAAGACAGAGGGATACTCCGATTATAAAGATCAATATCCCCGTAGATGGTGTTAATAAAGGATCAATTAGGTTTGCATTTGGGTTAAAGGTGAGAAATCTAACTGAACTCGTAATCCAGCTATAAAACGGCAGGCTGATTATAATTCCGATTATGGAAGCCAGGATGGTTACAAATACACTCTCTAATACAAGGGTAAGAGCAATAAAATTCGATGAAAGGCCTCTATACTGTAATAGGTGAACATATTTGTTTCTTTGCTCATTAATCAAGGTCATGGAGAATGAAACTAGCAAGACGGTTAAAATAAAGGAAGGAATACTCAAAATCAAAAATACTAGCAACCAATTATTATATGCGGTTATAGTATACCTTATTACCCAGATTTGCCTCCCTTGATTAGTCAATTCGAAATCATCAATGTGAAACCAGAGGCCAGTGGTCTCCAGAAAAAGGGTGACGTCTTTGACAACTTGTACAACACTATTCGGAGTGATCTTTTGTTTATTGAGTCGAAAAACAAAGCAAATTCCGCTTCTAATTTTAATTGAATCATTGGTAAGTCTTTTCAATTCCCTTTCTATCGTATTTATCAGGGAAAAATAATAGGAAAAATCCGTAATAGCAACAAACTGATCAGTTGGGAGAATATCTAGGAGATCTGAATTATTTCTTAAACTTGCAGGAGTAATAATTCCAGTTATTTTCAATGAATAGTTATAGAATTGCTTCCTACTTTGATTCCAGTATGGATATGAAAGGTTAACTGTGTCATTAACATGTAAATCAAGCCCCCCTCGAGCGACAAATATTGTCTCATTCTCATTTTCAGGTAGAGAGCTTCCCTCTATACAATCTGTTAGTAACATTTCATCTAGTTCAATTCCTAATTGAGTGATTCTATGTGATTGATTTGAAAAATTGCTTCTTGGTTCAGAACTCAAACAGTACGGTGAATACCTATCCCGTACTAACACCTCACCCAACTTACACTCCTCAATTCTTCTCTCGAGTGAATTTTGAATGGACAGGATATATGTGTTCTTTGAAGTGGGTGGTAAATTAGAACTATAACCCATGAATTCCACCCCTTCTTCAAACTCCTCACTATCCAATATCGATAAATAGATTTGAGCTTTATTTGAATCGATAGAAATCAAGCCAATTGAGACCATGGAAAGAGTAATAATCAAACCAACTAGAGTAACTGATGTTGTTCTCAGATTGACTTTTATAAGTTTTATAATTAATTTAATTTTTCTAATATTTCCCCTCACTAGTTCCAATTATCCCTATCTTCCCTTACTTGAAGCCTATAAGTTTACATGTTTAATCCATTTTATAAAACTTCACTTGCACTTTTTCAAAGTAAAAGAAAGGAAACGACGTCTCATAATTCTTATCTTGAAAAAAAAAGACCTTTGCACTTCAACTCAGAAACAAAATTCACAGTATCGCTGGAGGCCCTGAATGGTTGCGATAAGATAGAGCTTTTACCATTATCATCAGATTTTTTAGTGCTTAGTAGAATATTCAATTTGATTTCTCATGAGGAATAAAATCGAGAATTTTAAGGATCAATTAGAACAATTGCAGAAGAAGTATAAGATTCCAGGTATGTCATTTATTATCCTTCACAATAATAAAATCCTTCATACGGAAGAGTCATGATTTCAAATGCTCATACGACAAATTTCGACAAGAATGGTGTTAAAAAAACGGGAGAGAACATTAAAACTATTCGTTCAAGTTGCTTATTCACGTGTTTAAGCATTTGATAATTGGACATAAATCGAGGTAGGTCCTCGTTCATTTTTATCCCCTACAGTCAAAATTTCGCGTGAAGTGCTTTTGGAAGACTCAGCTTTTAATATCAATATAATTGTTACTCAATTAAGAGTTTTTATTTGACTATTCCAACTATACCAACAAGAGATGGTAGAAATATCGTCAAAAAAAGGTAGAGCAACAGAAAATAAGGCAACTGAATGGATTAAAGAGCAGGGATATAATATTATTAATGAAGACACAAGAAAGGGACACGAAGGACGTTTTGGAGGATGGCCTGACAGATTAGCTATTGATGAGGATGATCATTTACATTTTTTTGAAATCAAGGAGGAAACTCATGAACTTGACCCCCACCAAGAAAAAGTTCTTAATGCACTAAAAAGATGCGGAACAGTTCATGTTCTAGTCTATAAGGATTTTGAAATGGTTGAAGACCGAATCCTTAAGTAGTTAGGCTTCGTTTTGATTCGGACAGAATATTTACTCTTTGACTGCTCCTTCGTGGGATGGGTCAAAGAATTATCATCTATTGAGCGTTATTTTCATGAGCCTTCCTGAAAATGGTCCAATTATATTAAAAGGGGATAAAATTAAGTTTAGAATTGTCGAGGGAAAAACTGATGATGATAAAGTAAAAGAATTACTGATAAGTACAGCATCGTCACCTACTTCAAAGTCTTTTAGCTTAGATGAATTATCCAATCAACAACGTCAAGTAATAAGAGATTTGCAGGAAGAAAATCTCCTTGATTCGGAAGAATGTTGCCACATTCTCAATTATGACTGTAATTAATATGAGAATTCTTTGTACGTCAAAGTAGACTAGAGTATCTTTCTCTCGCTTTGTAGGGACGTAGAAGATCGCACCCTCTTTGGTACCCACTTCATTCTATTGAACCCCATTCATATTGGAGTCA
>JAEOTI010000445.1 GCA_016839955.1 Candidatus Hodarchaeota archaeon
ATACAAAAAGCATTCTTTTTTGAAAAGGGGTAACTAAGGTACTCTGTGGATTGATAGTAATTTATTATATAAGAAAAAAAAATAAGGTATATATAATCTAAGTTTTGAGGTTACCTCAGAACTCAGAACTTGATATACCCATGTGTATAAAAAAAATAAAATTTCAATTTAAATATTCTAGCCATTCCTCTTTAAAATCAGAGATTTTCCTTAGTTTCTGAATTATTGTTTCTTTATCCTCTGCAAACCATAGCATTTCAAGAAAATATTTCGCATCTTCAATTGTTGCTGTCTTTCTTTCTTCAATACATAATTTCGCTTTGATTAAAGCTATCATCTGATTATATCGTCTAATGTATCCTTCAGGTTCATATCCCTGATATTTTAGTGATTTTTCACTATTTTCTTTAACGTTTAACCATTTCACATAAACTTGTAGGAAATCTACGATATATTGCTTAACTTCTTTTGGAATTTCTAGTTCAACTGTCTTGACTTTCTTGTGTAAATTCTCTAAGAATCCACTGCAAATTCTTCTAATTTCTTTCTTGTTTAGTTGAGATTTTCCTTCTAATAAAATCTTCCGTTCATCAATGGGGGCTAATTCACGCACTAAGAATCTACTTGTTTCTAAGAAATGACGTCTATTGCTATAGAATAGTTGAGGAGGCATCCCAAAAACTCCGTTCCAACCACCACCAAATTCTTGAATCTTTCCTGGCATCCCTTTCTTAAATGGTTCTTTACCAAAACTTTGTTCAAAATCGCTCAAGATTTTCTTTAGCTTCTTTTCATCATTTCCGAAAAGACTAGTCGTGTCATGCATTAATAATGTGTGATCTTCCACAATATCTGCAACTCCTTTGATCTTACTTGATGGATCAGGATTTCCCGGAGCCCACGCTTCTAATGTTAAATTATCTAAGCAAATCACAAATCTTGAATCCTTAAAACTGCCAAGTAAAGCGGTTTTACCTTTACCTTTAGGAGCTAACAATATAACATAAATACAGAAATCAGCACCATCTTCAATGAACCAATAACTTACAATAATAGTTAATATGAATTTATAGTCCTCAGTTCTTCCATCAATGCAGTTTTCTAAACGTTCTTTAAAAGTTTCCCATGATTCTACTGATAAGTCAGGTTCGAGATATTTCTTACCTTGCTTTTGTAAGGATTCATCAATATCAATTGTAAATGACTTTCTCAATTGGACTTTTATTTCTTTTCTACACTCTTCAATATCTGTTTCATCATCGATTGTTGTTAGAAACGCCTCAATTTGATTATTTATCTTGGCTTTCACATTTCCATCAATGATATATTTAAAATCTTCTAACTTTATCGGTTTTGGAAACAGTTTAAATTTATATCGTAGTTTATAGTCTTCTCCAGTTTGTTTAACTACTAAGCCACTTACATAAGTCTCTTTCTCTTGTATATTCCTTTCTTCCACTTTATAAATCACTTTTTAATTTATTTGTTATAAAGGATTCAATTTCAAAGCTAGAATAATGATGAAGATTTGTTATTTTCCTTAGCTTCATCAATTCTTTCATAACGATATCTGAAGCCACCTTCAAATTAGTAATAATATTACTGTGGCTCTTGGCATTCAGAATATCAGTTTTGTCAGACCAAAATTTAATTTGTGTCATTTTTGATTGAAGAGATCCTTCAAAAGTAGTGCTATCCTTACTCTCTTCAACAGGTTTCCAATGCGGAATATAATTAATAAACATTTTTAAGGAGATAATTTATCTCCATTCAATAATACTATAAAAATTGTTCTTTATAAAGCTTACGAAAATTATTTTGACGAAGACTCTTCGTCATTTTGAAAATATGATCTTAGATATTCCGTTAAGATATACTTTAAAGCTTCAGCAGAGCTTTCAAAATCCTCTGTATCTTTAAAAATCTCGAATAATTCCTTTATTTCAGGTTTAACTCTAAAGACAAGTTTTTCCTTGCCTTTTTCGGATTGAATGAGATATTTAAGCATCTTACTCTTTGAAATTCTTTCATTTTTATAATCTTCGACCATCTTTGGAGGAAAAACACCCGATTTAATAGCATTTCCTATTCTTAATGAATTTTGAACTGTTTTTTGAGAAACTCCCCTTCTTTTTGCTTCATACTTAGTAAAACATGGAACCTTTTTCTTTTTTTTAGCCATAATATACTAGCCTTATAGATTTTTGATTTATACGGTATTACCTAAAATTATTAAAATCTTTTATTTTTTCAATATTTAATTTGTCTGCAACCTCATTAATAAGTTCTCCAAAAGGTTTTCTTTGATCTTCAGGTTTAGAAAGTTCTGTTTCCACTGCCTTAAAAAATTCTACTTCAATAGGAT
>JAEOTI010000446.1 GCA_016839955.1 Candidatus Hodarchaeota archaeon
ATTGCAACCTTCTCGATATGTACCTGTTTTTGCCTCACGAGGGTGCCCAAATCGTTGTGAATTTTGCTCTGAATGGTCTGTACTAGGAAAACCATATCGAACTCGATCACCAACCCGAGTTGTCGATGATTTGGAACTTTACTTTGATAATTATGGGCTTTGGAATTTTTATTTCGTTGATAGTGCTCTAGATGGCAAAATTAAGTTAATAAATGGTATTTGTGAAGAAATACTAACAAGAAATCTTGATATAGCATGGGCTGCCTCTTTAAGTGCACAAAAACCTGAGTTAAACCCTAATTATTTAAGAAAAGCAGGATGTATTGCAATAAATATTGGATTAGAAGGTGTTTCAAACAAAGCTTTGGAAGAATTAGGTAAAGATAGAAAATTACAGGATTTTTCTTCCCGAATGAATGCAATTGAATTATTCTTGAAAGCAGGAATAATTGTTAGCATTAATATGATTCTAGGAACTCCAGCACAAACTTTTAGTGCTGTTCATAACTTCTTCAGATATATACAGTTATTGCAAGACAAAGGATATCCAATAGAAACAAATTCTTTTCAAATACTACAAGTTCGACCAGGTTCTATATTATTTGATGAAATGGAAAAAAATCATTTGAGATCTTTGAAAAGAATATTCCCAGCATTATCATCTCTTTTTAGTTCAAAACTGAACAATATCCTTTTAGAAGCTCCAATAATTACTGATGGTTCGGAATTATGTGAATCAATGCCAACACTCAGTGACTGGGTGTCTATACTTGGAAAAGAGCATGTTTGGCTTTTACAACGTCATTTGATTAAACAAACAGGTTTAATTACTGAAGATTTCAAACGGATTATCCCACCAAATCGATTAATAAACATGAAACCAGAAATTCTTTGTTTAGAATTCTTTCAAACAAGAAAAATCTTTTCTCAGTCCCTTTTAAACAGTTTTATTGATTTTTTTCCTCCTATTGGATCATATAGAGGATATTTAACAGAAGATGAAATTAAACTGTTATCTCTAATGAATGGGCAGAATTCTCTTCGATCATTATTGAATCAGTCTAATCTTTCTCTAAAAATTTTGGATGAGTTTATTTACCCTTTATCAGGTTGGGGTTTGATCCGTTGGTATCCTGATAGTTCATAAAAATACCAATTAAAAATAAGATAACCTAATAGGACCAATAACATATAATTTACGTTGAAGAATATGAAACCTCTTAATTTCACCCCAATAAATAAAAAAGGATTATTTTTGCTAAGAAAAAACGCTACTATTCCCTTAGATGGATGTGTACGTTGTGGATTCTGTTGCACTATCCCGTTTCCTATCACGAACATTGAAATGAAGAGAATATCCAAGATAGTCAATGTAGAAAAGTTTAAGAAATTCGAAAAAGGTCAGAGAACCCTTTTTTCAACATTTCCAAACCCACGTACTATTTGTCCACTTATAAATAAAGAAGAGGTTTTTTTAAATCTACAAAGTATCGTAGAGAAAAATGAAAAGAATAAACTGCTGTTGATTGGTAAAAACAAGAGTAATTCTTTGCTTCGTTTTAGTTCATGTTCAATTTATCACGAAAAACCAATTGCTTGCAGCTTTTACCCATTTAATTCTCCTTGCCATCAGGGAGCAAAATATAAAGCTCCTCTAATGAATTTACTAACTAATGAAACTACAAAAACGTTAGAAAAATATCTTTTAACGCTTAGTTACGAATATCAAAACTTAGAAAGGATAGATCTGGATGAAATTTCAATCCGATTTAATACAGATTTTTGTGACCTTGTAAATAACAAAATTACATATCGTTTCTTTTATAAACCACATGAGATTTGGGACAATCTCTTTAAATCTAGAATTGTACTAGAGGAATGGGAAATTAATGTAATTAAGGCATGTATTGAGCAAGCAAAAACCATAAAGGATCTGAAGAGATTACATATTGATTATGATAATTGTATTGAAGATTTTATTTCCCAAGGAATTCTTAGAATGCTTTTCTTAGTAAATTGAACGGTATCTAACAAATCATAATTCGATTTAAACTCACTATGATATGAAATTAAAAACATCGCATGTAATTAAGTAAACTTTATAAATTTGCATTCACAAC
>JAEOTI010000447.1 GCA_016839955.1 Candidatus Hodarchaeota archaeon
CCTGTCTCTTTGTGTCAAAAGATGATCCAGATCACTTTCAGCTTTTTTAATTTCAGCATTAATTCGTTCAGCTTCTTTTAATTCTTTGGAAGCATCTTCACCTTCTTTTTTCTTCTTACCAATAAGCTTAGCTGTAGTATTCCGTGCTTTTCTTAAGTCATTAATTTCTGTCCTTAATTTTCTCCAAGCGGTATCTAATTCAATTATCAAATCTACAACACTTGGATCTTTAAACCGTTTTTTTTCCGACTCACGGATAATATTTGGGTTTTCACGGAATTGTTGGATTTCTATCAAATAGACTTCCTCTAGAGATCTTCAATTACATTTAAGTCTTAAATCTCGTCAAGTAAGCTTATTTCAATACTAATTTAATTTTTTCCTAAACTCTTGAGGTACTGAGATAATGCAAATTTTGTCCCTTGAGTGGTTCCAGTTTTCATTTTTAAATCTCCTTGTAATGATTTCAATGAGATATCGTGACATTGAAACCCTTTAACGATGGTTTCCTTTTCTGAAACGTTATTCTGTATCAAGTGTTGAATTTGACTATGCGTCAACCAAACATATTGGTTAATTTCATTTAGATTTGGATCTAATTGATTAGAGGTACTATTTGCTAAGAAATAACAAACAAGATGTTGTCTTTTTGGTTGTTTGTGATTTGAGATAGGGGGGTAAACTGATTCCCATAAACCTAAGAACCTGATATTATCAATTTCCAATCCTACTTCTTCAAGAACTTCTCTTTGCGCACTATCTTCTAGTGACTCGCCATATTCGACATGACCACCAGGAATAACCCATGTATTAGGAAAAGACTTCATAAGAGGGGTTCTTTTTGTTAATAGAACTTTTTTCTCATTTATAATTACTACAGCTACAGCGAGTTGAATCTTTTGTTCATTAACTTCTTTAGGATAAAGCATAGCTGGACAAAAGTCAGAATGTTTGATTAATAATCCATTAGGATTATTAATTGTAGTTGCAGATAGAACAACATAAGACTTCTCAATGTTTTTTCGAACCAAGACTTTATTACAATATCCCTGATGGTTTAAATCTTTTCCACTAAGTGTTGCTAATTCTGAAATCTGAGATAGAAGACAAATACCAAAAACAGGTTGAATTATCTCAGATTCGTTGGAAGAAGAAACAAAAATTGTCCAATTATTATTTGTTGAGTGATTTTCTTGAATATTTCAGCACCAACATTTCTAGTGAAATTTATTTTTCTTTGTGTTGTTGTATTTTTCCAACGAACTCATCCTCAGATTTAAAGTCACATAATGACGACATGAATATGTCCTTGGATGAGATTTTGCAATGAAAGAGCTTGGATTTAAGAAATTAAAGAAAGAAATTAAGAAATCTATTCCTTGGATGCATTCATTTTCAGATGATAATCCTGAATTTTTATTCGAATTTCGACCGGGCCCAAATATTACATATTCTCAACAAGAAGGGAATAGGTGTTCACTTTGTAAAGGAAGCAAGTTGTTATGTGGCAAAACAACTTGTCCTGTCTTATCTCGAGCTTTTACATTTAATAAGATAAACTTAGATTTATCTAATGATCAAGTTTCTGGTTCTTCACCCCCAAGCGTTTTTGTAGGAAGGATTGGTTACCCATATGTTTATGTTGGGCCTATGTCACCAACTTTTCATGGTGATACTGCTATTTATGATCAATCTGAAGCTTGGTTTGATTTCGAGATAGACAAAATCATCAAATATCGAAGTTCACTAATCAGAGGGATGTTTAGAGCTAAGGTAACAGAATTAAACAATAATAAATTACTAGAAGAAACACAAAACCTCACAATGAGTCAAAAACCTGCAGAGACCGAAATGGCTCTAACAAGAACTCCTCGGTTGCATCTACAAATTGGTGACAATATTTCTCCCATGGGTCCTTCAGGGCCCCTATCAAAGTTATCTGTAGATGTTGGGAAGACCAATCACACATTAGAGAAAGCATTCTATGATACAGACTTATTAGCTAAAGATGCGACACTCACATTATACGAGTCTGGAAGAGTCGCACAATCAAGCATCACTAGAGCATTTTCTGTAGGAATGTTTGGAGAAAAGAAAGCACGACGTTTAGTTCCAACTCGGTGGAGTATTACAGCTGTAGATAGTATGTTGGGAATTCATTATAGAAACACACATGTTCATACCGCTCCATGGATAAACAAAGTTCGAATTTATGAAGGGAATCATTTTCCAGTTATCGAACACAATGCTGATGGTTCTTATTCAGGCAAACTTGGTAATCGTTTCATAATTCTGATGATACCAGGAAATTGGAGCTATGAATTAATAGAAGCTTTCTTTCCAGGAGCCAGTTGGAACCCCAATGGTTCAACTATTGGAATCGCGTCTGATTGGGAACCATTTAAAGGACGTACAAGGTATGCAAGAATTGGCGGATGTTATTATACTGCTCGGTTGAGAATTGCTGAATATCTAGCTCAAGAGGACAGGCAAGCGACTGTAATTGTTCTACGGGAAGAATATCCCACAATGACCATGCCTGTGGGTGTCTGGCTCGTACGCGAAACTGTACGAAAGGCCTTATCTGAACCATATATTGAATTTGAGACCCTCTCGGAAGCCTTAAGACATATTGATAGTCGGACAAAAATCCCACTTAAAACATGGCTTTCTACAAGTGATCTTTTACAGCGGGAGAAGACCTTGGGACATCAATCATGTTTAGATAAGTGGATATCGAAACGGAACTGAATATTGTGAAACAGAGTCAATTATTTCCCAATCCAAAAACACAGTCGCAGGAGACAAACATACAAAAAAAAGAGGTAGAATGTAAGACTATTGTCTCAGAAAGTGGCTTATACAACCTGGATTATTCTATTAATCCATATACCGGATGCCAACATGATTGTATTTATTGTTATGTGCCAGCTATGCGTAAGCGTTGGGGTGAAAAACGAGAATGGGGCAAATATGTGGACATAAAAGTTAATTCGCCTGTGGTTCTACAAAAACAGTTAAAAAAATTAAAATCAGGCTCAATTCTAGTGAGTTCTGTTACTGATCCTTATCAACCCCTAGAAAAGGAATATTGTTTAACTCGAAAGATTTTATCAAGTCTCTCAAAAAAAAATTTTCAAGTTTTCGTTCTAACAAAGTCAAAACTAGTTTTACGAGATATTGATGTTTTTCTACAAAATCCAGATTGGCAAATAGGCATGACCATAACAACTAATGACGATTCCATTCGTAAACTACTCGAACCAAATGCTAGTCCAATTGAAGATAGGTTAAATGCTCTAAGCACGTTATGTAAGGCAGGATTAACGACCTACGTTTTTTTGGGACCAATTATACCGTTTTTAACAGGAGGATCTATCATAGATCTTTTGGATTATCTAGAATCGATAAATGTTTCTTATATCATGGTTGATCGTATTAATCAAAGGGGGGGAAATATTAATCGTTTAGTTCCTTTTCTAAAAAGAAATAAACCTGAAAAAGAGGTTGAATTCATTCAAGCATGTAAAGTAAATTCCCCTTACTTTAGTGATCTAAAGGACCGTCTTATAGGAGAATGTGAAAGTAGAAAACTTCCAGTTAACTTCAACTATTAAAAATAAAAAGAATAGTTTAACTTCTTAAATTATTTAAAGAGTAGCATGAGTTATTGCTTGAAGAGTAACTAATCTTCTAATAACTGAATTCGAGGATACTACTGTGAGTTCTAAACGTGTGTTCCGCTATCGAGGCTTCACAATCAAAGAATTAAGCCAAAAATCAATGGACGAAATTATTTCACTTCTTCCGGCTCGTCAACGTCGTTCTCTTCGAAGAGGAATGCCACCTAGTCATATTCGCCTTTTTGAAAAAATTCAAAATATAAAAGCTACTGGAAGTAAGAAACCTCTAAGAACTCATGTTAGAGACTTTATTATTTTACCTGACTTGATTGATTTGGAGATCCAAGTCTATAATGGTAGAGAATTTATCCATGTCAAAGTCCGACCTGAAATGGTCGGAACCTATCTAGGAGAATATGCTCCAACGTGTAAAATTGTTAAACACAGTGCTCCTGGCGTTGGTGCTACTCGTAGCAGTCAGTATGTGCCATTAAAATAAAAGATAAACAATTTTTACACATTTTTGAAACTTTTGGAATGAATTTTTCTTCGTTTAGTGACTATTTTCTAAATAAAAAGAATAAATTTTAGATAGTTCTTCCGAGAAATAGATGCCCATTCTTAAGAGTAAATCTAAAATTAAAGAAGTTTTATACCACACTTTCCAAAATGATATTGAAAGATTCAATTCTGTCCGCTACGATTTTGGTTCGTTGTCGTTCCTCAAGACGCTTAAGGCTTTGTTGAATTCTAGGGTAGATTATCTCTTTATAAGCTTGATAGTTACGTGGTTTTTCTGAAAGTGTAGTAAATGCTCTTGCAAAGTGTTTTGAGTTCTCTAAAGTGAGATATAAGGTGCATTGGTCAAAACCAATACCTAAAGCATTATCAAACGTTCTTCCATCATCCGCATAGTCCTTATCAACGTAATAAAATTTTAATTCTTTTTCATTCTCTGTTTTTTGATAAAGCCAGTGATTTTGATTGTAATCAAGAAGAATTCCCAATTCTGCAGACCGAAAAAGGATAGATAGTAAATCTAAGACTGAATGAAAATCAGTAAAATTGCAAACAGGATATGGGAGAAACTGTTGGAGAAAAATAATGATTTGGATAGGACCTTCTTGTGTCCATAGACCATCAGTTACTAAAACGGATGTTTCTGGAAAATATCTACCTAATTTCTCTAATTGGTTTAATCGTTGGATTTTATATCTTGCTCGGTCAAAATGGAGATGAGCTAGACCACTTTGGGGATTACTGAACGTTATATCTATTGTTCGAGATTGGTTATTTCCATGAATAACTCTTGCAGCTCTTGCTCTTCCTCCCTCTCTAATGACCTCAAAAGCTTGAATTGGTTCATCCCCCCCAAAAAAGTCTTTTAATGGATCTTCTAAAAATGAAAATATCTCAGGAAACATCTTTTCAAGAGTAGTTGGTTTTACGTTTGCACCAGTAAATGCATAAGGAAAACTCAACTAATCATTCTCCAGTATTGGTTTTCTTCTTATTTATAGGATCGAATAATGGAAATAGGACAGATTCGCTTCGAATAATTCCTTTTTTGGTTTATATTCAAAATATTTTGTCGTAAAAGACTTGTTTGACGACATTTCTTTCAATTTACTGAGGTTCATGTTAGTTGAAACCTTGACAAATCAAGTTCCCTTAAAGTTTCAGGAAAAGGGTTTCCATCCTCGTCACATCCACGCTGAAAATACAGGTTTGATAAAGCAATTTCTTTATCTTCTACATTTAAGAAAGCTTTACATCCCTTCGCTCGTCCAGAGGGTAGCTTTTCATTCAATAAACGGGAAGGTAATTGATCTAAGGAGCGATGTGTCTTTTTCTCAGATTCACAAAGGTTTATTTGACGAGCTAATATCCAAATCCGCTGAGCTACTTTACTGAGTTCTGTTTGATTATAGTTTACACCTGTTACGGCTTCAAGAGCTGAAGTACAATCCTGATAGTTGAAAATGGGTCTGATTGAATGTGTAAAGTGACAGATAATAAGAGAATCTTTGATTATTTTGAGATTTTGCTCGGAAACTAAGGATTGAATGATCTTTGTGGTACAAGGCTTATTTGGAACTTCAGTAGTTTGTGGCCAACCTCGAAGATGTGAAGCTCCAATCGCTGCGGTCATGTAGCTTATACCTAACCCCAATTTCCCTCGTGGGTCCCAAGCAGCCATTTCTAGTCCCTTAGAGTGAATAGCGAAATCATTACTACCTTGTCCAATTATTTTGGCAAGTGAACGTACTCCGAGGCCTGCAAATTTTCCTAAACCTTCGACTGAGGCGATTTTATTTATCAATGAAATCAAATCCTCAGTATTTCCAAAAATAGGTAAATTTTCAGTATTATCGGGAATACGTAAGTTTCGTGCTTGACATTCCATTAAAAATGCAATAATATTACCTGTAGATATTGTGTCCAGACCAAGCTCATTACAAATGTGATTAGCTTTACTCAAAACTTCTGCGTCATTTATAGAGCAATTAGCACCAAACATAGCTAATGATTCATATTCCGGAACCGGAACGACTTTTTCAAGAGGAATTCCTTTAAGTTGTTCAGCAAACACACGAGCACAACCTAAAGGACAATAGGGACATGCTTTGCGTTTTATTTTCCATTTTGACTCAAAAAAATCTCCGCTTATCCTCTCAAAATCATCAAATTGTCCTTTAGAGAAATTTTTAGTAGGTAATTGATCCAGTTCATTTGAAATAGCGATTAATGAGGCTGTTCCGTATTTATGAATACCCAACCCTTGCTTTTTTGCTCTTCGAGAACGTTCTCGGAACTCATTACCTAGACTGCGTACTCTATTTGGATTTGCTAGTGAAATCGTATCTGAACCGCTTACAACAATTGCTTTAAGTTTTTTGACTCCAAATATTGCACCAGTTCCTCCTCGTGAAAGAGTTCTATACCCATCACTTACCAAATTAGAAATAGGTACTAAATTCTCTCCAGCCAAGCCAATGGACAGAACACTACTTCTTGAAGGAAGATTATTTTCCTTTAGAACCTTTTCAGTTTGACTCGTCGTTTTCCCGTACAATTTGTTACCAGGAATAATTTCAACATCTTTATCCTTAATTGATAGATAACAAGGGTCTTCTGAGACTCCTATGATGACTATGGCATCGTAGCCTGCCTTTTTAAGGTAAACACCAAAACTCCCTCCTGCATAAGAATCAAGGTACAGTTTTGTCAATGGCGATTTTGAAACAAAGCCAAAACGACCAGAGAAAGGCAGAACTGTTCCTTGAAGTGGTCCAGTTACTAAGCATGCAATCGTTTCTTGGATATTGTCTTCTTTCTTCCTCATATATTGAGCTAAAAGCCAAGTTCCTAGGCCTTTCCCACCAATAAATTGTTGTAGTACAGCTTGATCAATGTTTTTTTCAGAAATTTTTTTCTCGGACAGGTCAACGAGGAGATATCTCTTCCTCCAACCACCCATTGATGATCACGCTCGAGTAAACCTGAAGAATCCAGAAAAAGATTTGATAAGCATTTGTTTCTTCTCAAATTCATCGAGAATTATATTCATACCAAGTGAGTCAGAGAACATATGTGAAGCTATCACAACATTGAGGTGATGCTTTTTCGCTTCCTTTAAATGATCCTCGCGCATGTGCATCGTTACTAACGTGCCAACACCTGCTTGAGAGATCTTTTCGTAAAGATCCTTAGAATAACTCGTGCCTCCAGTGAATTCAACTATTATTTCTCCGGCCCGATTTTTCTTTGCACCTGCAATAATATTTGGAGCCATCTTTAGTCTTTTAGCTTCTTGATATTCGGGGATTTCATTTATAACTTTAAGAACTTCTCCAACTAACGTCGGATTACGTTCTTTGATTTTTTCAGCCATGAATTGCTGGGCACAATTATCTGCAGCCGTATGGCAACATACTAGAGGGATGTCAAGTAGTCGAGCTGCATCCCTTGCTCGATAGTTATTCAATGCATGTATTGTACGTTCTACCTCACCAATTCTATCACTCATGAGTGCTTCTGCAACATTGATTGGAATTCCCATGTTTAGAAACAATTCATTCTGTAGTGTCATGACTTCTGCTAAACCAGGTATTCCAGTGCCTGTTGGGTGATGGGCAACTATTACAGGATTTTTTAGTAGATTCTTTTCTCTAAGTCTATCAACTAATACTATTTCTCCAACATCTACGTCAATCCCGGAAATAATGTTTTCTACTTCACGGTCAGGATCACCATAAACAATCCGAGTATCCCCATAAGGATTCCATAGAGACTCTTTATCAAACTCTTCTTTTTGATCCTCTTTTAAATCGTTGAATTCTTTTTTCTTCTCTTCAAGTAAAAGATTCACAGAATCGAGTCCCCGTGGATCATTTTTTATTCCATTCTTAACCATTATTTCATACATTTCTTTCAATTTCATTTTCTTTCACACTTTAGGACTAGCAGTCAAGTTCTAACCTTCCCTTTTGGTTTACAAGCAGGGCATAAACGTCGGGTGCGTAAGCGAATCCGTGGATATTCATTAACATAAAGACTGATCCAATGAACACATGAATTACAGGTATATTTCCCACAATACCCGCATTCAAAGTGTTTCTGTTTTGGAACTTCTTGCTCACCGCATATTTCACATAAAACAGTTTTCTTTGGTACAAACTTAGAACTTATTGATGCCGCCTCCTTTTAAGGTTCTGCAACTAGAAATAAAACATCATGTTCAGTAAAAATACCAATTGGCTTTGTATCTTCTACAATCGGAATTTGACCAATATTTTCCTGTCGCATCAGTGCAATAGCAGCTGCAACCGGAGTGGTCGGACTGATCGATAAAACTTCTGCGGTACTAATTTGTTTTACTTTTTTATCCATTATAGGTAGCCCTTCACGTAGAAACGCAGCTAAAATGTCTGAAGCAGTTACTATCCCTTTCATAATGTCATCTTGTACTAATATTCCTCGTCTAACATCTTTTTCCACAAGTATGCTTAGAGCTTCTTTGACAGTAGCACTACTAGGGACTATTAAAAATTCTGAATTATGATCATGCTGAGAAACGGGATTATTCAATTTTGTAGAAGACAAACCTTTACAATTTAGGATATCTCGTTCAGTTATAATGCCTAAAAGTTCGTTTTTTGTAAGAACTATTGGAAGACATCCAACATTTTTTTCAATCATGATTTGTACTGCTGTTTTGACAGTTTCTGTACTTTTTACCAAATGCAAATCCTTGGTCATTAGTGATAGAGTTTCTTCATCAATTTTTGAAGGATTATCAGATAATAATTTCATAATATCTGCGATAACAATGATTCCTTTCAGAGTATTTTCCCCTTCAACGATAGGTACTCTTCTAAATCCATTTACATGAAGAACTTCCATTATTTCCTTGACTGTATAATGTGGAAAACCGATCACTAGATCGGAAGTCCCACATGCCCAAACTTCATTTGATTCCATTTGAAAATCAACCTCATTAGGATTTTAGTTATGAAAATTCCAGTTAATAAAGACTATAAGGTTATAGGATAATGCAATACGAGAAATAATGTCTATTCTTTTGAGTATTCACCTTATCAATGTCGATTTCAAAAAGGATTACTACAAAGTTGAAATCCAATTATTATCTAATTGTAGCTTGTCCGTTCTATTTGACTTACTCATTTATGGACAAACATGTCCATATCACCATCAACAGTTGCCAACCCTTCTACTCAAACTCCTTTTCTAGAAAAATGAATAAAAATTTGACCGGAATAGGATGTTTCTTTGTAATAAATGAAAGGAGAATTAATTTTTGCAATAGAAATTAACCTTTAAAGCCTTTGAGTATCTGTCCGTATTTTGCTAAATATTCTCTTACCTCTTCAACTTTTTCCATATCTGTTGGAGGTTGAACCATTTTTTTAACTCGGGTTTGGACACGTATGAGGTTTTCAAGTTGAGTCTCTGCTCTTTGCTTGTGTCTTGGTAAATTAAGACGTTTAGCTGATTCTATTGCCTCTTTAAAGATAAAAATCCCTTCTTGATAATTCATTTGGGCGCCTTCTAACATTCCTCGAACAATACTTGTTTCTACAAGAATACCAGGAATTTTATGAACTTCTGCAAGACTCACCACCTCTTCGAGATAAGAATTTGCGTCATTAAGATTTTGATCATCTAATGTAATTTTATACTGAAGAAGGGCTAATTCTGCAAGTTGCAGAAGTGCATGAACAGAATAAATAAATAAATTACTTCTTCTCGCTTCTGTTAAGCATGATTTAAAAAATTTCAATGCAGTCGCGGTGTTTCCTTGACTTCGAGCAATTATCCCTGAAACTAGTAACCAATTCAAATTTCCACTTGGAACCTGTAAAGACTTTGCTAATTCTTCAGTTTGCTTCAAAAAGATTAGAGATTCATCATAGTCTCCTTTTTCTGCAAGGACTCCTGCAATAGCTGCAAGATTTTCTACAACACCTTTATCTGAGATACCTAATTCGTTCCAGCTATCAAAGCTTTCTTTCAGCATACTTTCAGCTTTATTATACTTTCCTAACCCCCAATAAAGAAGTCCAACGTTTTGTGTTGTCAAGGCAACTCCAGAAGTATTATTCATTCCAATAAATATGATACGAGCTCTTTCATATGCTTTTAAAGCCTCTTGGGCTTCTCCTCGGATTCGATGAATCTCTCCCATATTATTCAAAGCCAAAGCAATACCATAATTCTGTTGAATTTTCTCCTTAACTTCAAGACTCTCCTTAAAATAATCCAAAGCTTTCGAAAAATCACCTAAATCAAAGTAGCGGTTTCCCATATTATTTAGACAGGTTCCAATCCCATTTAAATCATCAATTTCTTTTCTTAACTCAAGACTTTCATTATATAGTTCTAATGAAAGATGAATTGCTCCTTCTTTTTGTGAAGCGGCAACTATGTTTCCAAGGTAATTTAAAACGAAAGCCTTCCCATATTTATAGGAAATTTTCTCCGCTAACTGTAAAGCTTTGTTAAAAATCTCTTTGGCTTCATTTAATGCACCTTTACTCCATGTAATTTTACCTAGCTCACATAAAGCGTCACATTCAACCTTAGAATCGCCAAAGGCTTGAGATCTTGCAAGAACATTCTGAAGAATATCAGTAGCTTTTTCTAATTCAAACTTCTCTGCATACTTGCGAGCACTTCGTAGATCTTCAAGTAAAGAATGTTGAGAAGTCACCAATTATATCTCCCTATTTAAGTAAAGATCTGGTGATCCTTTTTTATTATGAAATTGGAATTAAGTTCCTTTCGCTCGAAAATGTTTTTTGACATCCTTCAAAGCATCTAGCATTTCATCTACTCTTTCTTTCTCCATCTTTCCAATGAGATGAGCTTCAGCTCTTCTCTTGTGCTCTTTTAAGTTCTTTAGATGTTTTGAAGCAGTTTTAGCTTGATAGGGCAAATGTCGTTCCTCAGCCAATTTTTTCACGAACTCTATGCCCTTGATTGCCTTATCAAATTCTAAGTTGGCTCCAGCTAGTAAAGCTTCCAGTGTAGCAATTTCAATTAAGACTAAAGCCCGTTGATAGTGAGTTGCTTGTTGGTAAGCCTCAGCAATGGTTTCTTGCATTAATTCAAGATATTTTTCATCTAGTGTTGCTCGATATTCTAATAAATAAACCTCAATAAGATGAACTAGAGCGACTAAGACATATTCAGTTAATTCAATATCCTTAGCTTGTTTCAAAGTGGTTTCAAAGGCAGCTTTAGCGGGTTTTAAATTATGTTGGGCTAAGTTGAGGTGACCTTCGTAAAAATGACCTGCAATTTGAAGTGGCTTGTTGTCCAATCTTTGAGCTGCCGCTAAACCTACAGATAATGCCTTCTCTGCTTCATCAAATCGTTTCACATCCGCAAGAACTGAAGATTTTCCAAAAGTAATGTCAATTTGTACATCCGGCGCATCTTCTGGAGTAAAGTGTGTTTCAGCATCATAAAATGATTCTAATGCTTGTTCAGGCGCTCCTAAAGCGGCATGAACCCATCCAATGTTATCTAATGCAATAGCCTTGCTATATTCATCCTCACATTCTCTTAGGGAATCCCTATAACCTTGCAATGCTCCTTTTAGATTTCCCATATCTTGGTTAACAATTGCCATATTGTTAAAACAAGCTGCTCTTCCACCAGCATCCCCCAATTTAGTCCAAATTTTTAATGCTTCTTGATAACGTTCAAGAGCCTGCTCTGACCTTCCAACGGACGAATCAATAGTACCAAGGTTATTATAACATCGAGCTATATGGTCCTGATTATCAACCTTTTTCCAAATCTCTAAAGCCTTGGAATAGTACTTAGTAGCTTGATCACTGTCCCCTCTTTGACTATAAGATGCTGCCATTGTTTCGAGTGCTACGCCTTCTCCGAAGGGATAATCAATTTGGTTTTTTTGAATATCATTTATAATTGACATTGTAATTTCTAGGGCTTTTGACGCATCTGCTCGGTGAATAGCAATTCTTGCTATTTCATTTTGGCAATCAATTGCCGGGATAGGATCCATTGATCTGTTTGAAGCTGCCCACTCAATTAAAGGTATTAAAATTTTTTCAGCATCTCGTAAATGATTATGGGTGATTAATCTCCTACAATCGAGGATTTTATCATTAAATTCAGATTTTTCCAATGTCTTGTTCACTCACTTGATTTTTTTTGTCTTGAACGCTTTTAGCAGTTGCTGATAATCATTAAGGACAAATTTGCTTTCTTCAAAGAGAAATTCTTGGGTAATTCCTTTATCTATGTCATTGTGTTAGAAATACCCATCCAATGGAAAACTGTTAAGGTTTAGTACAAATAAATTACTACTTCTCAATTTTATTTATCTATATTTATTTACTAAACTCCTTTTCTCATTCAATCTAAAAATGACTTGTCAATGGATGAGAACGTTTAAACTGTTTTTATTGTAAAATTTAGAGGAACATATAATGTGGACGTTTCGAAGTGTTCCAAAGATTGTATTTGGGAAAGATGCTCGAGAAGAGCTAGAAACGATAGTTGGACGAAGAGGAATGATAATATCAGACCGAAATCTCTATGATTTCGGTTTTGTAGAGAATGTAGAGGAGAAAATGAATTTCGATACAGAAGTGATACTTGAAGTTCGCCCCGAACCCTCAACTGATGATGTTGAAAACATGGTTCCTCTGGTTAATGATTACAATCCAGATTGGATTATCGCCCTCGGCGGAGGTAGTGTGATTGATGCTGCAAAAGCTCTTTGGGTTCTCTATGAAAATCCAGACATCTTATTAGAAGAAATAGTCCCTTTTACCGATATAATTACAGGGAAAAAAGCACAATTCATTGCCATACCTACAACGAGTGGTACTGGTTCAGAGGTTACTTGGGCTATTGTACTAAACGATAAGGCTGAAGAACGAAAATTAGAATTAGCTTCTCCTGCAGTAATTCCTAATATGGCAATTATAGACCCTTATTTCACATTAGAAATGCCTCCATCTCTAACTGCTGATACTGGAATAGACGCGTTAGCAAATTGTATTGAAGCATATACCTCAGAATGGCGAAATACTTTCTCTGATGCCTTTGCGATTAACCCTATTCCCGATATTTTTCAGTACCTTCCCAAAGCTTATGAAAATGGTCAAGACTTCACTTCAAGGGAAAAAATGCATATTGCAGCGACTCTTTCGGGATTGGCTTTTACTAACTCTCAAGCAGGGGTCGCTCATAGCCTTGCACATGCAATAGGGGTAATATTCCATCTTCCTCATGGAAGAGCTGTAGCTCTCTCTTTACCTTATGCAATTGATTTCAATAAACAAAACCCAGAAGTAGAAAACAAAACTGAGATAATCAGAAGATACATGGCAATTGGACGTCTTCTTGGAGTAAAAGGCGAAAACAATTTTGAAATTGTGGAAGGTTTCACCAAAAAATTAAGGAATTTGCTTAATAAACTTAAAGAACCGAGTTCTCTAAAGGAGATTGGAATTTCAAAAAATATGTTTTCAGAAAAATTAGAATATTTAGTTACTTTGGCGAATGAATCAACATGTACTTTCGTGAATGCGCGAGTACCTTCTGATGAAGAATTTGAAAAGTTGTTTATCTGTTTATTTGAAGGAATACCAGTTACATTTTAGTGAGGGTCAGCAATGAAAAAGATAAGCGGTGGTGAATTGGTTGTCAGATGTTTACTCGAAGAAAAAGTACCTTATATCTTCGGAGTACCTGGAGATCAACCTTATCCAATCATAGATGCGTGTTATGAACTTGAAAAACAAATTAAATGGATCACCTTCCGACATGAAGCTTCTGCAGCACATGCAGCAGATGCATATTGTAGAATAACAGGGCGACCAGGGGTATGTCTTGGGACAGTAGGACCAGGCGCAGCCAATTTGGTACCTGGAGTTTATGTGGCATATGCTGATTCAATTCCAATGATTGTTTTAACTGTTCAGAATCAAACATGGAAATCTTATCCTTCCCATGGTTCGATGCAATCCTTAGATCAATTGTCTCTTTTTAAGGCCATTACAAAGTGGAATGCTGTTGTATCTCACTGGAGACGGATACCAGAAATTCTCCAAAGAGCATTTCGTATAGCGACTAGTGGAAAACCAGGTCCTGTGCATATTGATATTCCAGTAGATATTCTTTACGAAGAGCATAGTCTTGAAGAGTATGAATTTATCCAGATTCTTTCTCCTAATCAATATAGAGTTATTAATCAACCTGCAGGAAATCCAGAAATAATTCAAGAAGCTGCTAAGTTACTTATGAAAGCTCAAAATCCAATGATTCGAGCTGGCGGGGGAGTTCAACGGTCAGGAGCTTCTCTAGAACTTCTCAAATTAGCAGAATTTCTTCAAGCACCGATTACTCTAAGTGCGAGTGCTCGTGGCGCTGTTCCTGAAGATTCAGACATTTGTTTTTGGGGGAATGCACCAGGTTCAGGGGCTCTTGTCGTTCAAAATGAAGCGGATGTTGTTCTTCTAATCGGGTGTCAGTTAGGTGATCTTGATATGTTTGGAAAGCCACCTGCATGGGCTGGCTCACCGAGCCAAAAGTTCATTCAAGTTGACATAGATGGTGAGATGATAGCTCATAATCATGAAATCGATATCGCAATTATTGGAGATGCAAAACGAGTCTTGGAACAAATTTTTGAAAAAATAAAGGTACTTGGCCCTCCTAAAGGTCGTTCTAAACTTATTGATGAGTACCATCAAATTCAAGATGCTTGGCTAGCAGATTTTCAAGAAGCATCAATTTCAGATGAGATACCCATTCATCCTCTCAGAGTTATGAGAGAAATTCAAGATTTCTTTCCTCGAGATGCGATATGTGTCGTAGATGGAGGCAATATTGTTATCTGGAGAACCTATTTCCCTATATTTACTCCACGATCATTTCTTTGGGCACAAGATTCAGGACATTTAGGAACAGGATTAGGATATTCTATTGGCGCAAAGCTTGCTGTCGGTCAGGACCGTCCTGTTTATCTTATTACAGGGGATGGTGCATTAGGATTTAGTTTAGGAGAGCTGGAGACTATTCGCCGCCTTGAATTACCTATTATTGTAGTTGTTGCTAATGATCGAGCTTTCGGTATGATCAAAGCGGGGCAAAAAGACCTTTATGGTGGTCGATATTGTGGAGTGGATTTTTTTGATGTTAGATGGGACTTGATTGCCAGGGCAATGGATTGTTATGGTGAACGAATAACTGATCCTACAGAATTTAAACCAGCTTTACAACGTGCAGTTGATTCGGGTCTTCCTGCAGTACTTGATATTATTATCAACCAGGAAATTAATTTAGAACCACCTGACTTTGAAACTGTTGCTTCTGTTTGGTTAGAAGGAGTTGAGCTTCCTGAAGGAAAGAAACCTATAACCAGAGAAGAAGAAGAATCGAAAACAGAGTCTAAAGGTATCGAGAAAGCTTCGGTTCCCACGGAAGAAGTTTAATCCCGGTGTTTTATCATGGTAGAAACTGTTTCTCAAATTATTTCAAGTACAGTGGCGCCAATTGTCTTGATAAGTGCGATTGGCCTTTTAATGTTAATGGAACAGAATAGATATGCGCGAATTAAGGATAGAGCATTTAATTATATTAATCGTCGAAACGATTTACGTGTGCAAATAAAAATTATTACAGAGCATTCAGAGGATGATGATACAAAAAAACAAATTTCAGAAAAGAGGAAAGCTAATTTAAATCAACAATTAAGGCATTGTGAAGTGATCCTAACAAGTGAAATGAGAGAAGCACTTTTAATTAAAAACGCGATGTTTTCAGGCCTTATTGCTATTGCAATGGTATCACTAACTAGTCTTCTTCTATTATTCTCTAGCTCATCTACGGATACTTCGGATCTGTTATCTTCCCTAACACTCACAATTTTTGCCATTGGGCTTCTTTCACTTCTTCTATCTGTGTTTTTTATGGCATTAGACTTATGGGTTAGTTTCTCAACTATAAGAGAAGAATTGATATCGGAGGATGTAGTAATTTCCCATCAACGGACTAAACAACATTCAGAATTACTTTAACGGGGTCAATAAAATGGTATCTGTACGTCCAGATCTTGATACTTATTTTATGCGAATGACTGGCCTTGTGAGTTCCCGATCTACCTGTTTAAGACGCAAATTTGGTGCAGTTATTGTAAAAGATAAGCAAGTATTATCTACAGGGTACAATGGTGCCCCGAGAGGTCTACAACACTGCCTTGATGTCGGGTGTCTTCGAGACAAATTAGAAATTCAGAGTGGAACTCGACATGAAGTTTGTCGTGCCGTACATGCGGAACAAAACGCTGTAATTCAATGTGCACGTCATGGCATTTCAAGTAAGGGGGCTACTTTGTATATAAATGGCCGTCCATGTAAAATTTGCGCAAAAATCATTATAAATGCGGGAATTTTACGTGTTGTATATACTACTGATTATCCTGATGAAGAGGGAATAGAACTTCTTAAGGAAGCCGGAGTGGAGACAGTGGCATTCTCCGAAACATCAGAGAATTTAAGTAAAGAGATTAAATCATGAAAATAAAGAATTTAATCTTGAATTCAAAAAATAAAACTCATAATTGGGGTGTAAATTCCTGGATCGTTCTCGAACTATCCAAGAGTGGAGTCTAATACTAACATTGCTTGCAATATTATTACTAGTTTTAGTTCAACCTCTTCCAACCAAATCAGTAAATCTACCCTATTCTTCCCTTCCTAAACCAAAATCAGGTTCTAACACCTTTGAAAAAGCCCTAACACAAATCGGACGATCAGATCAATGGGAAAATCGTAATTTAAGTTTGGAAAAGATATCTCAGGTATTGTGGGCTGCTTACGGGTTTTCTTTACATGGTTCTGGTCGAACTGTTCCTTCCGCACATGGAGCTTATCCACTAGTTATCTATATTGCAGATTCAGATGGACTATACAGATTTTTACCAGAATCTCACAGCCTACATCAAATCAGATCAGATGATATTAGAGATCAGATTCATGCTCAGTGTTACGGTCCAAATAAAAATTCCACAGTGAATGCACCAGTCTTACTCACAATTTTTGCTAATCGAGAAAAATTATCGGAGAGGCATTTTTGTTACGCCGATGCTGGGTGTTCTATTGAAAATATCTTTCTAGAAGCAGCTTCACAAGAAATTGGAACTAATTTTGTTCCTGCTGGAGATTTAGTTCCAGTACTTGCTATTAACGGCGATTACGAAACCATCGGAGTAATGCCTTTAGGCTATCCTATTATTTTTCCTTCTCAATCAGAGTTCCCCACATCCTCTAACGATCTGCCTTCACCCCAAGAAAGTTCAAAATCGTTAGAAAAAGCGTTAAGTTCAAGAAAATCGATTCGTAGTTGGAAATCTGGTCACTTAAGTATAAAAATGCTCTCTCAAATTCTCTGGAGTACAAAGCGAATTATTTCAAACGAATCCATTAGAATCTACCTCGCTGGATCATCTGAAGTGGAAGAATATTTTTCTGAAACCCACGAGTTAGTTGATCATATTACTGGAGATAAAAGGTTGTCATTAGCTGACAGTTATTTCCATCAATCATGGGCAGCAAGAGCTCCACATATAATTGTAATTGCATTTGATGAATCTCGTGACATTGAAGGAAAAAGCAGATCAAGTTACCAGCATCTCGATGCAGGACTTGTTATGCAGAATATCTATTTATCCGCTGCATCATGGAACCTTGGTACGGTAGTTATAGGCGGGGGATGGGATGTATCAGAATTACAAAATATATTACAATTACAATCAAATATTGTCCCACTTTACATTATGCCCATCGGGTATACTTCTTTCTACGATATTTATGAACTAGGTGCTAAGATCTCCTTGCTTACAGTTCCATTATTTTATATATCCATAATTTTTTTCACTCCTCGCATGAGAAGGAATCTTGGATATAGAAAAAGTAAGTGGATTCATTGTACAAGTGCGTTTTTGCTTTTAGCAATTGCAATTATTCACGTTTTTTTACTTAGCATCATTGGATATATCTATGGTCACGAAACTGATTGGCGATACTATCTTTATGCCATTTATATGACTTCATTCATCAACTACAGATCAGGGTATTCCAATTGGGTACTCGGACAGCTATTTGCTAGAATCGCAATAATCGCGCTTTTGATTTCATCAGCAACAGGGTTGACCTTTGGATGGCTTTCAAAGAGAAAATTCTTGAACCACCCTCGAGTCAACGTTGTTCATCAAGTTACTATTTTCATGTTCATTATTAC
>JAEOTI010000448.1 GCA_016839955.1 Candidatus Hodarchaeota archaeon
ATTTTTATCTATTCTGTTTATAAAATTGCCGTTTTTAAAATTCTTAAAACCTCCCTCAGAATAACCTAAAAACCCAAGTCTTAAGCCTTTCTTTTCAATTATTGTGTAACTCTTACTAAACTTTCGGTTGCCAGCACCAATAAATGACAAGCGATTCTGATTTAATATTTCCAGTGTTTCATCAAAACCTTCTGGACCTAAATCCATAATATGATTATTGGCCACATTAAGGATATCAAAGCCAGCATCTTTCAAGTACTCAACATTTTTGGGGAAACTATAAAGCAGTACAGCTTTCTCTGCCTTTTTGCCTTTTTTTGATAGAACCGTTTCCAGATTCCCGAAGAGGATATCCTTACCGCTGAAAGCCTCCTTTACTTTTCCAAAAGGATGAGTATTATTTTTGGTTTGCAAAGAGATATCCCCGACTGCTATTAACTTCACCATGCTCATGGTCCCACCACTTTACCAATTCATTTGTTCACGATCTATCAACCCAGTACTCATTTCTTCTATTTTACGAAAACCTTTAAATCGGAAAGATGTCAACACTAAATTTGGGACCTCAATCGCTAAAGATTCAATCAAGCATTTGCCACGAATCAATCCATGAAATTGTTGAAGAAATACTCCATGCGATACGACTAAGACGTTTGATTCCATATAATTTCTAAATATAAATCTATGAAATTTTTTTACTCTCTCCCTTAATAATTCAAAAGATTCCCCTTTTGCAGGATTGACAGAGTGATAATCGTCTCCTACGTTAATATATAATATTTTTGGTTTAATCAACTTCACTTCATTTTCAGTTAATCCTTGCATCATGCCATAATTTCTCTCATTGCAAAGTTTGTTTTGGATTAGGGGAATATTTCCATCCACTAGAAGTTGAGCAGTTTCAATAGTTCTTTTTAAAGTTGAAGTTATAACAACATCAAATTTTATTCCTCTTAATTCTTTTGAAGCCTCAAGAGCATCCCGCTTCCCTAACTCACTTAGCGAGATATCTATTGTACCCGCATACCTTTTTTCTCGGTTATACTCAGTCTCGGCATGTCTAATAGTGTTTATTGTGGTAAATGTATGCATTTTAATTACCTCCTGTGAGTCTAATTATTTCATTTAATCGAAGTACCGACGAATAATCCGTGCAAAGAGGCCCAATTTTTATATACATTACTCTGCACTTACACGTAAGAATCGCTAAAAAAGTTGATGTTTCAGTGCTGATTGACCTATGGGATGTAATGACAATCTGGTTATTGCTTTGAGCTGTTTCTATCGCTCTGATTACAGATGAGACTGTACCTGCCTGATTTGGTTTAACAACTATACCATTAGTGTATTTCTTAGTTGCACCTTCCTTAATTCTTTGTGGATCTGATGAATATAGATTGTCACCGATAATATTGCATTGATTTTGTGCAGTTGTAATCTTCTTCCAACTTCTGTAATCCTTTTCATGAAATGGGTCTTCAATGAATTTGACATTATAATCTTTAATTATACTTTTCCAATATAAATATAATTCATCACTACTTTTTGAAGAATTGTCTGTGAGAGTAAATCGATATCCCTGTCTTGTCCACAGATCGCCAGCAGAAGCATCAATCATCAGATCATAATTTCGGGCAAGATTTAAGTCATCAAGAATGTTTAATAAAAACTCAATACATGCACGATTGTGGTCTTTAGAAAATTTGCTAACTAAATTATTATTCACTACAGTTTTGCTTTGATTCACAAGTTTTTCTTTTATTTTATTTTGAATTTTGTTGTGATCTTTGATAATTTCTTCTAAGTCATTATTCCTTGATACAAGTAGATATTCTGGAAAATCACTAAGCACAGCATTTGTATAGGCATAATTCCCTCCATTCAGGACATTTAAACATATAGAAGGAACCACTAATCTCGTGTCTTTTTTATCAAGAGACTGAAAAGCAGTTTGAGATTCGTTTGTTGCGTTGAAATAAGCTAGAGAAAGTGCATAAGAATTGTTTCTTCCGAAGATAGGAAATTCTTCTTGTAGATAAAGGTCAAATTTTTCTTGGCTAAGCGTAATATCAAAATAGTGCTCCCGTTTTATTGTTTCAATTATTGTTTCAGGTTCAATTTTAAAGCTTTTGTCCTCATAAATACTTATTGTCTCACCTTGTGGAGAAGATCCAACCCCCCAACTACCATCGTCAAGTTCAATGATAAACTCATTAGTAAATTCAACATGAGAGTTAAGAATTTTTCGATAGGAAATAGACTTAATATTTGCCATCAATCCCTCCAAGATTGGTTTAAACTTTTGTAAACCACAAAGTACCACGCACTCACTTCCGTGGTTTTTCGAAGGTAGGAATAAAATCACATTCTGGGATGATAAAAATTTCAAAAAAATTAGGCTTCTGTATCCAAGTATTTTTATCGTAATATGGAGCCTAATTTTCCGACATTATGATTGACTACAACTATATGTTGTTTACCAGATGCCGTACGGGGAATTTTACTAACTTTCACTAATTTAAAATTGAACCAGTTTGAAAAGCGCTTGTCTAAAGCCTCAAGAATCCTTTTCTCTGCCTCTTCATTAAAATTTTCTCGAGGAACAATGTACAGTTCAACTGCTCCTGGCTTGTTCTGGACAATCTGAAATGTTATTATATGGTTCCATACAAACTTATCGACAATGTGAGAAATACCTGGATATAATGTGTCATGTTTGGTCACCAGGAAATTCTGAATTCTTCCGTCTAATTGTGAAACTGTCTTCCAGACATTGCCACAAGTTTTACACCTGACTAATTCTTGATTAATTTTTCCATAATCTTGTGTACGATATCTTATTAAAGGCATAGCATAGCACCACAAAGTCGTACCTATTAACTCATAATTGCCATTTCCATCTTGGCGATTCTCAACAATACCGTACAAAGGATTAAAGTGGTAAGAAACATTTTCTCCATTGTAACACCCATGAGCTAGCAATACTCGTTCTGTTGCTCCATAAAAAAAACAAATGGGCACTCCAAATACTTCCTTACATAAATCTATCAGCCCTGGCCTTACCTCTTCTGATGCAAGGA
>JAEOTI010000449.1 GCA_016839955.1 Candidatus Hodarchaeota archaeon
TAGCTGGCCCACGTATTAAAATATCATCTTTTATAATCGTATCTTCATAAAAAACGAAATTATCATATTCTTTCATTGATAATCAGCACTTTACAATTTTACATCAGCAATTTGATTAGTAATTATCATTTTTATTCTTCCAAATATAGAACAATTTACCGAGTTTATCGTGTTAAAGGATTTAGAAGTCAACAAAACCATGGAATCTTTGTTGTTCCTTAATAAACGCAAGCATTTTCTTAAACTGATTATTTTCATAGGTCTCTGGATCAGATAATTTTTGCTTTTGTAATTCTTCTTCTTTAGAATTTAAATTTTGCAACATTTTTCGTGCTTTGTCTGTTAATGTCCGAAGACCACACTCATCTGCAAGTAACTCAGCTAGTTCAAAGTAACGTCTAGCTTCTACTAGGTTGGACAGTGCCTGATTAAAGAATCCTAAAGCAATCGAATTCTTTACATAAATTCCATGTAAAGAATTGTTTTTAGTGATATTTTCCAATTCCTTTAGAAGGTTTTCAATTTTTGTTCTGTATTCAATCTTTTTCGTTTCTAAATACAATTGTAAATAAACATCAACTAGAAATAAAGAACTTTGTACTTGTAATTCAAAATGAGATATGTCTGTGGATTGTTTTTTTGCTTGTAAGTAAAATTCAAGAGCTTTATCCATATTTTGATTGTTTAGATCAACTAATCCATTCACCATTGCTAATTTTATATTTATCTTTAGTGACTTTGAATTCTGAGCTAAGGTCTCTAATTTCCCAGCTTGCTCTGTAATATCTTGTGAACCATCCTGACTCAACAGAACTCGGGAATACATGAAGAGTGTATCAGCAACTTCTTCTGGAATTCCTGATTTTTCTCTTATTTGAAGACTTTGTTTTAAGAAGTTTAACGAAATATCATTAGATCCTTGATGCCAAGAAATGAAACCTAAGCTGTTTAAAGCCATTGCTATATCCTCTTGATTTCCAATCTGTTCCCATAATGCAAGGCTATTTTTGATATAGTCTTTTGCCTCTATAAAATCCCCACGATTCCAATAGATAACTCCTAGATTGTGTAACGACAGCGCGATTTCTTGAGGATTACCAATTTCTTTTCTCAAGGCAAGACTTCGTTTATGAAATTCCTCTGCTTTGTTTAGTAATCCTTGTAACCAATAAACTAACCCCAAGTTATTTAAGTTGGCTGAAATGTCCTGTGGATTTTCTATTTCTTCATTAACCGAAAGACTTCTTTTATAGAAATCCTCAGCATTAAGTAGATCTCCCTTCTGTCGATTAACTTCACCTAAATTATTCAATATTTTAGCAATGAATTGATAATTTCCAATTTCTTCACAAAGAACAAGACATTTCTTGAGAAGAATTTCAGTTTGATTAAAATCCCCTTTATACCAATAAACGGCAGAAAGGTTATTTAGAGAGTCAACAATATCTGTTTTATTACCAATTTGTTCTCTTAATGAAAAAGATTCTTGAAGAAAGGTTTCCGCCCTGTCAAATGCTCCTTTAGATAAATAAATGGAACCTAGACTAAACAGAGAATCTCCTTGTCCTTTTAGGTTTGAATTATCTTTTTTTGAAATCATTAGAGCTTCTTGTGAGCATATTTCTGCCTCTAACAACTTGCCTTGCCGTCGTAAACAATTACTTTGCTCATTTAAACACATAATACGTTCATTGGTTTGGTTAACATTTAATGAGGATAGATATTCTTCTAATAGTTGAATAGCCTCATCAAATTTTCCTTTTTCCCGAAGAAGTCGTGTTTTTTGTAGTGGCAAAAGAAAAACCTTTTTTTTGAACTTTTACAGATATCAACACAATTTCTGAAAGATATTCTTCTACAAATTATGTAATGATTTCCACAAACAATCCGATGTGACCAAATTTCACCAAACTTTCCCCAATTTTCTTTTTTTGAATAATTGCAAATTGCATTATTTTTTTAAGGGTTAAGCATTGAAATAAGTTGATAACAATGATACTCCCACTCCCAAGATAACGAGGTGCGAGGGGATCTCGCGCTCTAATCTTTCTGGTTAGATCTGTTTGGTTTTGTTTAATCTCAGGGTTTTAGAACACAGAGACCATACAGTCTAGATTAGAGTGGGTTGTACCGATTGCTATTAAACACCCTTCTTTAGATAAGTAGTTGAAGGTGGTTTGAATCCTACTACTCTCTCTTTTCACTTTTCTTTAGCCTTATTGATTAAGCAGTTCTCTTTCACTGTTTTTTTGGTGATTAACAAGTAAGAAATAAGAAAATAAAGAAAAAAAATTGAGTAGGTGCAAATGAGCAGTTATAGGAAATTTAAATGGTATAGATTTAACATTGCAAGAAGAATCAGACTACTCGAAGGGCAAGAACTAATAGACGAACTAGAAGATATTATTGCAGATATTAAAGCTAAGAAGCTCGATCAAAAAATAGGTAAATTTAGACTTCAGATACAAGAACTAGAAGGGCTTATTGCGGAAACTAAAGAAAAACCAAAGCAGAAAGGACGTGTATATGATCCTTTCCACATTCCACGATCCGGGGATGGACGCATTGCCCTTTTTGGAGTTTCCAATGTTGGAAAAAGCACTCTAATGAATGCAATAACTAATACTGATGTCAAAACCGGAGATTATCTTCATACTACTCGAACTGCTCTTGCTGGAACATTAGAATATGAAAATTTGAAAATTCAAATTGTAGACCTTCCAGGTTTTCTCGATTTCA
>JAEOTI010000450.1 GCA_016839955.1 Candidatus Hodarchaeota archaeon
GTGATGTCACAATAAATCAACCTTATTGTTCCCGAGTTTGTTGCATGTGGGCAACGAAACAAGCAATGATTGCTAAAGACCACCATCCTAAAATTAAGCCTGTATTCTTTTATATGGATATGCGAGCTTACGGTAAGGGGTTTGAGGAATATTACCAACGAGGAAAGAATGAAACTGGGATCGACTACATAAGAAGCCGACCAGCAGAAATCTTAGAAACAGATGGTAATTGTCTTGAAATTTTTTATGAAAATATTACTTTAAGGAAACCAACCCATCTGAGAGCAGATCTTGTTGTCTTATCTTCAGCTATCAAACCTTCAAAAGGGAATGAGTCACTTGCAGCTATCCTTGGTGTGAAACTTGATGAATATGGCTTTTTCAAGGAAAAAGATTCCATTTCTTCACCATTGGAAACCACTAAGGAAGGAATCTATCTATGTGGATGCGCTGGAGGTCCAAGAGATATTCCAGATTCAGTGGCTCAAGCGAGCGGGGCAGTTTCAAAAGCCATAACTGCAATTAGTGGAGCTGGGTTTGAGAGTATTCCAAAAATAAGCGAAGAAGAACTTCCTATTCAACAAGAAATAATGGTTGAAGAACCTCGTGTTGGTGTATTCGTTTGTCATTGTGGACGTAACATTGGGGGTTATCTTGACGTAGAAAAAGTTAGTAACTACGCAAAAGCTCTTCCCCAAGTTGAGTTTGCCACTAATAATCTGTTTACTTGTTCAGATGGTACCCAAACGGTCATTAAAGATGCTATTAAGCAGTATAATCTAAATAGAGTCGTAGTGGCTTCGTGTTCTCCAAGAACTCATGAAGCACTCTTTCGGGCAACTTGCAAAGAGGCAGGATTAAATGAATATCTCTTTGAGATGGCAAATATTCGTGACCAGTGTTCTTGGGTTCATTCGTCTGAATGGAATGATGCAACTGAGAAAGCTATAGTTTTAACAGACATGGCTGTTTCAAAAGCTCGTTCCCTTGAAGCTGCTCCAAAAAAATATCTCAAAGTCATTCCAGAAGCTTTAGTCATTGGGGGGGGAGTTTCAGGGTTAACTGCTGCTAAAGATCTAGCTGAAATGGGTTTTTTTGTACACATTGTCGAAAAAGAACCTGAATTTGGAGGACTTTTACGAGGTTTGACAAAGCTCTGGCCTACAAATTATCACGTGGAAGATCTGCTTAAGGAAATAATTGATGGAATATCTCAGAATAAAAATATCAGGATTTATCTTGATACTCAAGTTGAAGATGTCTTAGGATATATAGGGAACTTTCAAATTATTCTTTCTGGTAAGGACGGTCTTCAAAAAATCAAAGTTGGAACTGTAATAATCGCAACTGGTGCTGAAGAATTCAAACCAGTCGGTTATTATAGCTATTCTCTTCATGAGAAAATAATGACACTATTAGAGTATGAACATATCTCAAAAAATAATAGACTACCTGAGAAAGCTGATAATATCTTTCTCATAAGTTGTGTAGGATCAAAGGAAAAAGTAGGAGACGAACGCACATACTGTTGCCGAATTGGATGTGGAAATCTTCTAAATGCTGCGAAAGAACTAAGTGGAAATTTTCCCAATTCGAATATCTATATATTGCATCAGGATCTTCGGCTAGTTGAGAAGATTGCTGAAGAATGTTATAGGGATATTAGAGAAATACCTAATGTGCATTTTATCAGGTACGAAGACGAAAAAAAGCCTAATGTGACGGTTCTGGATTCAAAAATAACAGTAACGTTCCATAACTTCTTTACTGGAGAAAATAATTCACTATCAGCCGATATGGTATTGTTGACCACTCCTCTTGTAGGTTCCCCTAATAGTAAAAAGCTTAGTCAGCTTTTTAAAATTACAATAGGTGTAAATGACTTCTTTCAAGAAGCTCATGTGAAACTTCGCCCTCTAGATTTTACGACAGATGGAATCTTTCTTTGTGGAACAGCTCATTCACCTAAAAATGTTAGTGATTCTATTTCACAGGCTTCTGGAGCTGCTTCTCGAGCTTCAATTCCAATGCGTCTTGGACATGTCGTTGCAGATGCTAATGTAGCCATAGTAGATCCTAATCTTTGTACTGGCTGTGGTTCTTGTGGTGATGTGTGTCCCTATGGCGCTATTAGTTTTCAACCAATTGACCTAATTTCCCACATTAATCATGCTATGTGTAAAGGCTGTGGAATATGTGCAGTAACTTGTCCCGTAAAAGCAATTACTATGCATGGTTTTACTAATCAACAAATACTCGAACAGATATCCACAGCTCTCATTGGGCCCTTTCCTAATGGAGGACCAAAAATTATTGGTTTTTGCTGCAATTGGTGTTCCTACGGTGGAGCTGACCTTGCAGGAATCTCACGATTTCAGTACCCACCTAATATCCGTATCATTAGGGTAATGTGTTCGGGACGAATAGATCCCTTCTTCTTACTTTGGGCATTTATGGAGGGGGCAGACGGTATTTTTGTCAGTGGATGTCATCCAGGAGACTGTCATTATTTAACTGGTAATATTTACGCCCAGGATCGTATACTGAAAATGCAGGAAGCTCTTTCCAAAATTGGAATTGATCCTCGACGATTAACCCTGGAATGGATTTCTGCTAGTGAAGGCCAACGATTTGCTCAATTAGTAACAGAGTTTACTATGTTAATAAAGACTCTTGGTCCCCTTAAACCCTTAACTGTGGAATTAAAAAGTGTTGGAGGAAAAGTTATTGCAATCTAAGCAATTAGAATTAGAAAATCAAGTTTGGGTCATGGACAGATGTGCAGGTTGCGGTATGTGTGTCGCTGCATGTTCCCGAGGAAGACTTCACTTTGAATCAGGCATGACACATCCAGAATTTGTTCCTAAAATGAAGACTATAGGTCTTTCAGTTGTTGAGCTTGATACTTGTACCTTTTGTGACAAAATGTGTATTGAAAGTTGCCCTCGTCTTAAGGACTGGGATAAACAGAAAATTTACTCCTTAATTTCAGCAAAAACGGTACGATTCACCAGTGGAAATCTAGTAAACGAAATGATTGTTGATCTACTTTCAGCTGGATTTCTTAATAATTATATTGATGCTGTATTAATTATGGACGTGAACAGATGGACCGGAAAACCCTTTGTTCGGGTTGTTCGTTCCGTTGAAGATTTGTATAAAGTTTCTGGAAACCAAGGCGTTTGGACTCCGATTCTATCGTCTTTATATAATGAATTATTGAATAACGGATTTGAAAAAGTTGCCATTGTTGGTCCACCCTGTGTTGCTCAAGCTGTGAGAAGCGTATCTGATTCTACAATTGATGGCTTGTCTATGATTCGAAATTCGATTGGTATTTCAATTGCTACGTTCTGTCAAGGATTTTATGAAACACATTTAATTGAGGATTTGTCAAATATCCTAAAAATTTCTCCTGCTGAAATTCTAACTATCTCAAGTTCCATTAAAGAAGACGTTCTACAAGTTAAGCTTATTAATGGGACAATTGAAACATTAAAGCTAAAAGAGAAGCAAAAATTCATGCGACTGGGTTGTGCCCGGTGCACGGATTATCTTGGGGAGGCTGCAGACATTTCAATTGGTCTAGACGGTTCTCCAAAAGATTATGCTACTCTTATTACATGGAATCCAATGGGGAGGAGATTCCTTCAGAATTGCATAAATTTAGGATTGATAGAGACTGAAAACAACGTTGACCAAGAAAGTTTGTCTATAATTGGCTCCAATAAGGAACGCAGATCCCAAGCACAAGCATTTGACTTATTACAGATCTATTCACTAGAGGCCCTCGTCGACCCAAGTCGCCTTGAGGATGCAAAACGCCGTTTCAAGGAGCTCTTTGATTTAAAGAAACATACCTCCCCTAAAGTTTCTAGTGGGTGCGGAAGTGGTTGTAATGGCTGTTAGACAAGAGATAAAGAGCATTGATGATCATACAAGAAAGAAAATTGATGGACAAGGTCTTGAATTGAGATCTGTCAATCGAATAATTAAAAAAGTCATTGAAGAGAACAGGATGGCCGTTATCATGCATTGTGAGCATTTAAACGGTCTTGCTGCGGGCCTTAGGACTGGAAACGTTATGATAGAGGACAAAGCAGGCGACTATGTTGCTACTTTGAATTCTGGAGCAACTATAACTATTGGTGATGATGTTGGTAACTTTCTTGCTGATAATATGATCAGTGGGGAAGTTCTAGTTAAAGGTAATGCGGGTTACTGCACTGCTCCCTATTGTTATGGAGGTAGTGTTGTCATATCAGGTACTAGTGGAGATTTCACAGGTACAATGAATAAAGGAGCAACAATTATCGTTGAGAAAGATATCGGAAATGATGTTGCAACCTATATGCTTGCTGGAAATGTTGTTTTACTTGGAAATGCAGGGGAAAGATTAGGCAATTTCCTAATTTCAGGTGCGGTTTTCATCAAAGGTAAATGGTTAAGTTTAGGACACAACACCAAAATTGAAGATCTCACCCCAGATGACACAGATTTCCTTCAACAACTTTTTTCCAAGTATACTATCAATGCAAAACCAGAAGACTTTACTAAGATCATACCTGAAACTGGTAGTCCTTTTTATTCCAAGAAAAATTGAAAATTAGTGAGGTTTGACTTTTTTGCCAATTCTAGGTGCTTATTGTGTAAATATCGATTATGACAGATGCACACACTGTGGTACATGTATAGAAGTCTGTCCACACAATGTTTACGAAAAAGATGAAATGA
>JAEOTI010000451.1 GCA_016839955.1 Candidatus Hodarchaeota archaeon
GACATTTATATCGAACATTTGTATGAAATCCTCTCTGTAGATCCTAAAATCTCTCAGGATTGGCTGAATTTAGGCTTAGTTCTTCAGAAAGTAGGTAAGATAAAGGAAGCTAGAGAAGCATACCTTGAATTCATAAAACTTGAACCAAATTTAGGTATTGGTTGGTTTAATGTTGTATGTACCTATGCATTAGAAGAAGATGTAGATAATACTCTTTATTATCTTAATAAAACAATTAAGCTTGAAGAAAAATTTAGAGAATTAGCATTAAAAGATGAGGATTTTCCCGTTATAAAAGAGGAAGAAAGTTCAAAAAAATAATAGGTCTGAACTAAATAAACCTTACAGAAAATTTGAAGATTTAAAATAAGGAGAATTGGCAAAGATCTAAGTCATGATTTTCTTGTTATAAGAAAAAACCATTCATCTTCATTTCGTCAATTAAGAACCAAGAAAAGATTAAATACCAAATCATTTCAGTAGTTAGTTGAGAATGCATGTATTATTATTCTCCTAAAAATTAGAAGGGAGATACAATGACAGAAGATGATAGAAAATCTAAGTCAAAGTTATATGAGGAAAGTATGCTTTACGTAAGTGAATCAAAAACTAATTTGGAAACCATGATTAAAACAATAGATTCAATACAAGATCCATTGCAAAATCAATACAAAAACGTAGACTCTTTTTCACGAAATCATTCAATTCGTATTTCTTTTTTTGGTTCTCTCACAATACTAGGAATCATAATGTCAATAGCATTTTTCATTTTTAGTAATGAATCTAGTGATCTAAGCACTATTTGGGTTTTAACAATTGTTTCCTTGTTATTTAGTGTGATTGTAGTAATCTCTCTATTCCATTTCAACGATGACTTTTCAACTTTTCAACAAAGTAATAGTACTAACGTTAAAACTTTAGAAAAAATACTTAAGGAATTAGGAAGCTTTCTTCAAGGATTACATGGTAGAACAAAAGAATTCAAATCTGATTTGAGTCAATATATTGAACAAGAAAAAGAAGCACATCAACTTGAACTTAAAACCGTAAGACAAAAGGAAAAAAGCTTTTTCAAACAACAAATTAACGTCATTGGACAACAATATAATGAACAAATTGGAATTGTCGAGCAACAGCACCATTTGCAAGCTGAAAATATTAGGATAAGGGAGTATATTTCCTACTTAACAAAAACTTTTGCATATTCTTTCGAGCTATTTGGAATAGATTTAGATAGTAGAGCTCTAGAGGAAACTTTTGCTTATTTCGTAAGTTATGTAACCCATAAAAATTCTAAACCTGAGATTGTTGACATCATGGCTCAATATCTATCACAAGTCATAGACATCCCTGTAAATATAATTTTATTAATAATCAACTCGCTTAATAAGCAAAAAAGTTCTTTATATTGGCAGAAAATAAAAAAATCTGACGAAGAAAGAAATCAATTTTTAAACTTACTTGTAAATTCTGAATTAGTGACTTTAAACAAATTGAAGGAATATCAAAAAGAAATCTCATATTTGTTTCTGCCAATGGATGAATTCTCCTTAATTGAAGCAAATGCAATAATTCAATATATTGTGGATGACTCTACAATAATTGAATCCTTCCATAAATACCTTATTTCAAAAGGATTAGCGCTATCATTTTCTTTTGAAAACTGTATCAGATCCCTTATCACTTCATATAATAAGAATCATCAGGATAATGAATTTCGCACGCTTAGCATTACTGAATTGTCAAATATTTTTATCCAGTCGTTTGATCTTACTCTAGATTCGGAAATTGAACATGAAACATTATACCTTGTTATGTACATTATTTTCCTCCATGAAAATTTGTACTCGCAGAATTTATCAACTTTAGTAAAACAGCTGAGCAAAAATGATATTATAACGATGTTGATTTGGATTTTAATCGACTGGATCGAAGATAATGATGATTTTAAGGAATTTTGGGAAAATATTAAACTTTCAAACATTATAGAATATGCTAAACAAGATGAGGAGTTCTATCTAGCCTTTGTTAATCATCTTGAGGAAGGGAATTATATTACAAACAAAGACTTTTTATTTGAATCTCTTGTAAAAAATAGACGATTAAAGGCTAATAAGTTGATT
Source organism: Candidatus Hodarchaeota archaeon (assembly GCA_016839955.1). The sequence continues at coordinate 2,124 of JAEOTI010000451.1, forward strand.
ATATCAAAGAATTTAGATAAAAGTAATTTACCTTTTGATTTCGAAACCGCGTTGAACCGTGTGTTTGCCACAAAGGTTAATGATCGAACTTTTTATAAATTATTAGCTTTTCAGAAGAAAATTAAACCTTATTTAATCACATTTCATACAAAAAGGGATACTGGAGGCATTCAAGAATATCTGGATAACACTTTGTCACGTACTTACCTCGAGAAATATACCCGATCTGCCAGAATCGGTATTCTAACTGATGAATATCCCACTCTTGAAAGAATTGAAGGAGAAATCACAAAAGGTATACAAACATTTCTTCTAAAAGATGATATATATCCTTTTTTCGAAAGAATTAGTAATGTGATAGGAAAGTTTAATAATTTAGTAATTAGAGATCAAGCACATCAGATTTCTAATTTGCTAGAAGATTTGAAATTGAATCTCCAATTTTGTCAAACACAACATCAAATTAATTATCAAAAACAACGATTTATTGATCAATTAATGACCTTTCTTGAATTTGAATTGAATAGGGATCTTAAAGAAGTCTTCGAAGACCTTCAAAAAATGAACGCACCAGTCATTCCCGAATATCAAGTATTGATTCACAGATTTTTAGATTCATCTAAGACTATTACATTTTTTGGACCATCCAAAGGAAAAGATCCTTTAAATCAAGTTAAATCGCTTTATGCGAGTTATTCAAACCCAGATCTTTTGTTAGCGACAATGCAATATGATGAAAATTTATCAATAGAAAAGACACTCGAGTTGGTGATCCGGGACCTTACTTTGTTTGAGCTTGCCGCAGTAGAGGTAAAAGAAATTCAGGATAAGAATGAATATGTTAAATTATTAGATAAAAGCCTTACTATTCGTGTAATGAAGAGCTTTAATGATCATTTAAACGATACATTAGAATTTTCACAATATATCACACAAAAAACAAAACTAGACTCATATAAAGGACAATTACTAGATGATCAATTTCCAGAGTTTTATGTCGAGAATGAAAAATCGATTGCAACAGTTACGGAAGAATTAAATAAGTTAATTTTATCAAATGTAAAGCATTTCAGTGAAAAACCTGTACTATGTGAAAAAATAAGCCTCTCTGTAATAAAATCCTTGTTATATATAAATTTAGTTCTTTACATTTAAAAATATTGAGGTAATTGATTATTATGATTCCTGTTACAGTGTATGATTTTTCTGAAGAATTTGTTTCGAAATTTTCTGTTTACATAATTCAAATCCCTCCTATTTTACTAGTAGAAACTGAAAAAAGTAACAAAGCAAGTTCGGAAGAAATTTTGAAGCACCGGGAAAAAATATTGTCGTACTTAAGTAAAATACCTTTTGATTTTACAGAGAAACTAATTGTATTTCCAGAACTTTCGATGAACCCCGATTTAATTCCGTATCTTGAACAATTATCTTCAACCAACAATGCGTTCATCATAGCTGGGTCATTTTATAAAGGTAAAAGGAATGTATCCAGAATAATTACTCCTTTTCTTGGTACTTTTTCACAAGATAAGTTGGTTAAGTCGAAATATGAACCTGTTGAGATTAGCTCTGACAAAAATATAAAAATTTTTAAAAATACCAAAATAGGGAGTTTTGCTGTTATAATTTGCAGAGATTACGTTGAAACTTCAATTATTGCACAGATTAGTGGCCGAATAGATTTTATTGTTATATTAGCTGTGAATAGAGCAACTAAATCATATCAGTTGTTATCAAAGGGTGATAGTTTTAGACAAGGCATTTATGTAATTCACGTTAATTCAACAAAACCCGATGGAGTTGATGATCCTGCTGAATTATATGGAGGCTCATGTATATATGGTCCTTATAGAAATCAACCCGTAGTAATTAAAGGTGATTTTAGAGAACGAATGTTAACAGGTGAAATACTTCTTCGCAATCTTAAAATGAAAAATGATCCAAGTTTCCTTGGTACTGTGAAAGAAAACATAATGAAGACCATTTCTGGATTGATTACGATCTATCCAAGATCAAAGTTGATTTTAAAGGGATTAGATCGAGGTTTTAGAAACATAAAGAAATGTATTCTAAATGATGAGTATAAAATAGCATTTGACTTGTCAACAAAATTTGGTAGTAAGTTTGAATTAGAAAAACCTGAAATGTCCATTTCTTTTTATACGATCGCTGCCACGATTGGTATTTGTTTAAAAGATATTGGTGGTAGTTTAGCTATTATTGACAAAATTATAGAATTAGAGCGTAAATATCAACTACAAAAAATAGACAATTCAATCCTGAAAGACCTACTCAATTCAAAACTTAAAAACGAATTTCAAACCGTGTTAAGATATAAGTATGGCTGATTTTTACATTCTCTGGATAAGGATTCTGTTATTTTAAAGTTTCGTGAACGAGCTGTTCGTGAAAGTTTTGATCTAAACCAGTGTCTATCTTTTGTGTAAAGACTTAATGCAATTTGATCTTTCCAATGATTAGTAGTAATTCCAAAAGAAGCTCTATGTGGGAGTACGGATATTTGTTTTGTTTGTACCTGTAATGCTTTAGCAGGCTTAAACGTTGATTTTAACGAAGTTAAAGGTTTGATAATTATTTGAGCAGTTTTCCAGTTAGAATTAGTACAAAGGGAGAAAAAATAAATTTATTAACTTATAAAGAGTTAGAAGGATTGATTAATCAACTTGAGCCAAAACAAAAGCTTTCTACACTTATAAAACAGAAAAAAATTAAAGAACGACAAGAATGGATTAAAAAGGGAGAAAAGGACCCCACGAAGGAGTTTGATGGGATTAAGGTAGAAATCAAGTATATAAATTAAGAAAGATAATATCTTTTCTCACATTTCTAATTAGCTTGAATTTCTGAGTCTTTATTGAAAGCCAAGTCATTACTTACAAATACTATAATCATTCTGTTGATGTAGAATAGGTTTCTAGTAGAAAGACTCATAATTTTTTTAAATCAATTTTCACTTAACCAGTTATGGAATCTGTTGAGAAAACAGCACCAAACATTGATAAAGGTTTTTTAATCTTTTTAAAATTCTTAATTTTTAATCTATCGTATTTTTGATCTATAATGTCGTAGTTAAAATCTGTAAATCTCTTGAAATCTTTATATTCTTCAATTTTATTCTTATCATAGAAAAAATACCGCTTGAAATGTTGTATCTCGTCTCCAAAAGCAAAATAATCCAAGCTTTTTTGGTTAATTCTATATAAAATGTATTGAATTAAAACATTAAAGGAATTTTCAACATTCTCATGAACTAAAATCTCAATTATGGCTTCAAAATTAAAATAGGTCATAAATATAATATTATCTTCAATTATATCTACTCTTCGATTAAGTAATTCTATCTTTTCAAACGGATCATCATATATCAGTCCTAGATATAGAACTTCTTTATTTTCAATATCAATCATGATTTTGTCTTTTTTGTCTCTTGATAACAACTGCAAATCTTTTTCTTGATTAATAGAATTTATTCTAAATTTCAGTTGTGATACAAGCTTATTTAGATTAGCACTTTTTATATTTTTGACTTCTACAACGATTAAGTAATCATAATATGTAGAAACTATATCAATTTCAGAATTGGAGTACCATATTCTGTTATAAATCTTAATTTCGGAATTAGAAATTTTCTTTAACAGTTTAGTCGCAAGTCTTTCTAAAATTATTCCTTTCTTTTTACTATAAACTGGAATTGCCGTTAATTTTTTATCTAACATATCAAATATTAAATCTGATAATTTTATCAAATGTATTTGGTTTATATTTAGTGTAGAATAGCAATATCTAATAATAGAATTGAAATTTGAATTCAATCTCTTTTTTAAAGAATTCTCATCAAAGATCCAGAGATCAGAAATGTCTTTTTTTTCTTCTATAATTATCAAATTCTCGATTAACTTACAAAGATTAGTATGAAATCGCTTCCATTCTTCAAATGTAAAGCCAGTTAAATCTTTAAGCTCGTTTGAAAAATTAATAAATAAATAAAATATCTAACACGCTGAAATAAATAAGAATATCTATAAATATTGTCATATTTTTTCATCTTGGATTTACCCTCATCTTTATTCCTCATTTCTGGGAGTATTGTAAATTAATTTTTTCTGATTTTTCATTTCTAATCATTAAATTCCGAATTAAAATTTTCCATTAAGGTAGAAACAGTTTCATTGGAAATCATTTATTATTTTTGGATAATTGATAAACATGTTGCTTCTTAATTGTTTTTATTTTAGAATAATGAAAAATTATAGTTGTAATAACCTTGATTGGTAAAAATTCTTAAAAAATCGTTAGGAAGGGGTTTTCTCGCATTTGGATTTTCAATGATTAAGACATTATGATTTGATTTTTCTCCTACTTCACGATAATAAAGGAATATTGCATTAATCTTTTTTAATTCAGGATTTGAAGTATTCATAAAATAATCTATGATGGTTAATACATCACCATTAATTAGTGCACTTGTGACTGAAAAATCTAATACTCCGATCGAAAAAAAGCCTTTAGGTAGTTGAGTTTCAAATTTTTCAAATGCAGTTTTGATTTTTCCGTATAATTTTGTAGTATTAGGTAAAAAAGGCGGTATAGTATACATAAAATGGCCCTTATTATTCTTGGCTAGTGCATGAATGTTGATAATGATTCTAGGTTCTGTTTCAGATGGATAATAGAACTCAAAAGGAAAATGTGAAATTTTGTCTGATCCTAGTGTTGTTAATTGATTTTTTATAAATTCAGTAATTTTTTTAGATTCATCTTCATCAAAATATTGTCTTATTCGTATAGAAAAATGATATGGGCTATCAAAACATCGTAATTGATTTAATAATTCATGAAATGCAGATTGATGTTCATCATATTTTTCAATAATGCTAGGAGAATATACTTCAAAATATATCTCACCAATATTTTTATTTATAGCTTTAAATTCACACCTTCTCCCTGTTACTAGATTTTTGGGTTCAAATTCTATCTGATAATTATTTTGCTTCAATAATGCTGCGAATTCCAGTTCTGTTAAAAAACCACTTAAGATTTGGTTCATGTCTTGTTGTTTAATTCTTCTTTTAAACTTCTTACAACTCTGAAGTAGCTTAAAGCATTCATTCAATATTTTCCGGACTGATTTTTTCGAGGTACTTAGAATAAAGGCTAGGTCACATCTATATTTATTTCGTTGTCTTACAGCATCTCTTAATCGATTCTCGGTATAGATTCTTTGTATCGCAGGATAAAATTGTAGATTATGTTTAATGGTGTTATAAACTTCATCTTCACTAGCATTACACACCAGATCTCTTTTAGTCAAACTTTTTTCTTCACTCATGAGATAATTTTCCATTGGTATTTCATCCCCAGACACCATCCCATAGATTTTCAATTAAATTACCTGTTAATAAATTTAACTTCAAACCAGATTCTTAAGTACAGCATTGCACATATTATTAATCCTTTTTTAAATTCACTAATACCGAATCTAACCAATTTCTGACTAATCAAACAGGATTTCGTGATCTAATCTCAATTATTTTGATAAGGACAGAAAACGAGTTAGAAGATGATCCTAGAGAACTTAAATGCAATGAGAAATCACACAAATTCTTTTTTTCTCTTCTAAAAAAAATTTATTACAACTTTTGCATTGTTGATGAAAATAAATGGATGTAATATTCTATATCCTCTCTTAAATCTTCTAATGATTGTTTTGTCACCCTTTCCTCTATAGAATGAGCACTTTCATTCCCTTCAAATCGTATTTTATCTAAAAATTTAATACAATCTTCATTAATTTTGGGTGAGTATTGACTATATATTGACAAGTTCTTGTTGAAATTTCTAATCAAATCATTAAAGGATCTAAAACGCTGCTTGGGGAAACGAATATTATGGAGCCACAATTGTTACTTTTTGGGTTGTGAATGTGATTACAGCAATCCTATCCTATAGAATGTATAAAAAGAAATATTTCTTTTAAGAAAGACAATTTAAACTGAACAGAAGGACGAAATCTCGATAGAAAGCCCAATAGGCAATATTGCCTCTTCTGCGTTTTTCTAATATAAAAGGGACACGGAGAATCACTCATTGAGAAGCAAATGACAGTTGAAAAAGAGAAACAAACTAGTCCTGGTAATGTTATTTCTCCCAACAGACCATCTTTTACGTTGGTCCTTAATGGATCTCCCAAAAATATCATCGAAGATGCATTGTCTCCTACAACACGTAGTTATCTCGACATTTTACAGTCTTTTCCTCCCATCCATATCATCAATACCCATGCAAATCAATTGACGGTCACAGCATTATCGGTAATGTATATTGGAACACGATTACTGGAAAGTGGAGGGTATGCCCTATCTATCGTGCAAAACTCCGCACAGGAGTCGATCCAAGAGCGGATCATGAACAACCGACGGACTCACCACGAACCCCAACAATGTCGGTGTGTTGCTACCTGTTCAGAACAGCATAGTTGGTCGTGGGAAGAGCTCTTCGAACCCAAATCATTTGTACTACTGACCCCCATGACTTTTCTATCATTAAGTCTGATTCCAGAATGGATGGAAAAGTATGGGACACCCAAAATGGTCTTTATCGATA
>JAEOTI010000452.1 GCA_016839955.1 Candidatus Hodarchaeota archaeon
CCATCATGTGGTACGGTTACTTCTTCTACTTCAGTCTCAGTATTTGAAATCCATTCCCAATTTCTATGATCTGAGATCTCTTTGGCCCCTATTTCTAATTCTGACTGGGTTTCTTGTTTTGGTTTAGAATTAGCTACTTCTATAAAAATACCCCCTTCTTGAGCTAACTTCCATCCAACACCCGCAGAAATTCGAATATTGGGCTCATTAGAAGTAATTTCTGCCATTACTACAGGTTGCATTGTACCAGGAATTGGGGTCTGGTCAAAACAATCTTGTTTTACAATTTCCGTATTAGGAGGTATTACAGATGATAACTCGATAAGATTGAAATTATGAATTCCCGCGTTAAATAAAGCTTCATCGAATGCTGATTTCTTGGTTGAACCAAAGCCGGTAGCTTTAATAATGGAAATTATGCGTTTGTTGTTGTTTTCTATGGTAACACACCTCCTAATTCTGATTTTAGTACTATATTTGTATGCATTTTAAACATATCGTTATAAGAAATTTCCAATCTCACTTTAGTATGAAAATAATGGAAGTCAAAGAGAGTCTTAATTGATCCATAGAGATTCAAAGAAAAGAAATTAACTCTAAAGTGTTATTTTTGTTTAAATGGAACATTATTACTTTAATTGGATCTAAATTGAATTTTCAAAAACGTTTTGTGTTAAATTGCAAGCTAGAAAGTTGTAGAGAATTCAGGTGAATATTTTTGACTATTTTATTTTTTCCTTCAATAATTTATATCGATGGTTTGAAAATCTATTCCTTGTCTAAGGAAATAAAAGCTAGGGAGTAAATCTTCTTAAAAAAGAATAAATAGTAAGAAATATTTTAATATTTGGAAAGAAGGGACTCATTTCATTTATGAATTTTTGATTAGAGTCTTTCTAGATAAATTATAATTCAAGTATAAAAGAAAAAGCCTCATGTTGACTGAAAATGAACGAAAAAAATCCTGATGTACCGAGAAGAAAACTCGGAAAAGGAGAAGATTTTCAGAAGCTCCAACCAATAGATGTATCAAAAACAAATAGTGTTTCCGAACTATTAAAAGCGATGAGTCTTACATCCTTTGGGGGAAGGAGAATTGGAGAAGCTACTGATGTTTTAGAACAAATGATTAAAGATGAGGACTGTTTTAGGATTCTTACTCTTTCAGGAGCAATGACAGTAGCAAAGCAAAGTTATGTCATATGTGAAATGATAGAGCGAGGATGGATTCAAGCTGTCGTAACAACTGGAGCACTTATCTGTCACGGAGTAATTGAAGGAGAAGGAATGAAACATTACAAAAGGCCGGATCCTACAAAATGGACAGATCAAGAATTGTTTTTAGAGGGGTACAATAGAGTTTACGACACAATTGAACCTGAGATGAATTTTAGACGTGTTGAGGATCATATTGAACAATTTTTGACCAAGCTAAGGGAAGAAAGAAAAGAATTCCCCATTCTCCTTTCGAGTTTTGAGTTTTGCAATCTATTTGGAAAATACCTCTCTGAAATTGATAGCGGCAAGAGAGGGATATTAAAATCAGCGTATCTTAATAAAGTTCCTATTTATATTCCTGCATTTACTGATAGTGAGTTGGGATTAGATTTCCTTGTAGAAAATTTAAACCGAATCAATGATTCTCCTGACAATATTCATGATATCGATTCAATTCAAGACCTCAACTTTCTAATTCATCCAATCGGTGACCTTTGGGATTATATTAAAAGAGTAATAAAAGCTGAAAAACTTGGCATTCTTACCATCGGGGGAGGAGTCCCTAGGAATTGGGCCCAACAGATAGGACCGATGACAGAAATTCTAACTGAAAGAACAAAATGGAATCCTAGAACGAAAAAATTCTCGTATGGTGTCCGAATCTGTCCTGAACCTGAACATTGGGGTGGATTATCTGGTTGTGGTTATGGTGAAGGAATATCGTGGGGAAAATTCGAATTTAATGCTCTAACAGCAGAAGTACTCACAGATGCGACAATAGCACTTCCTTTAATTGTCCGTGCTTTATTAGAACGATTGACATGAATAAGTTAAGAGATGAATTGTTTCATATTATAACCGGAGTAGGTGACAATCACAGGTACAATCTGGTGTACATAACCGAATATTACCTGGACCATAACAAGAACAAGATCTTCTAGGGTACTGGTGATGGCAAGGACAAGAACAGAAAAGAGGATTACATTTTCTCCTTCCAAGGTTATCATAGCACCTAGAGCAGATTCTCATTTTCATTTCACATTGTGTGGTCTTTCATTTATTATTAGGTTTATTTTACTGGATTTTTTTCTCCAGCAGGAATAGAAACTGGAAGTCTATTACGGGCGTACGGCATTGGACAGCTTCGTTGGGGGTTGTAAGCGCAATATGGGTTGTATGCTTTGTTAAAATCGATGATAAAAGTTTCATCATTAGATTTGAGGGGTTCTACAAACCTACCTGCACCATAAGTCTCTTTTCCAGAAGTTAGGTCATTGAAGGGAGCTAAAAACAAATCATTTTCAGGTTCTTTGAAGATCTCAAGTGCACAATTAATTCCATCAAGTGAAAACCTCAATTTCCCATAACGACTTAATTTTCTAGGAAACCCTTCCTTGTCAACCATTTCCTTTTCTCTTTTTTTAGGGAACTCTTCTAATTTTGCTTCAACTCTGAATTTCTCCTCAGATGGGAAAAATTGAAGTTGAACAGATGTCTTTTGATCCTCTGTGAGGGGAGAGGAGGGATTTTCCTTAAGGAATTGTTGGAATTTTGATCTGTACTCAGTAATTTCTTGCTCTAAACTCATAAGACCTACCTCTGTTAACCATTGATATTTAATCTTTAAAAATTACTTAGAAAAATCATAATTTCTTATTTTCTCGTTAATATGAACTTAGTTATTTCGATTTCTTATCTTCTAACTCAAGAAGGGTTTTTAATTTTTGTTTTCTCTTTTCAGGGTCCTCTTCTACTGGTTTTACTTCTTTTTTACGAGTAACATTTGATGCAGGTTCTTTACTCTCTTTTACTAGATCTAAATTCTTGAGTGCTTTGAGGCTTAGTGGTTCAGAAGACTTTGCTACAACATCTATTCGTGAATCATCGACGTCTTCAATATCTACAGCATGTCCAAGTTCTTCCATTGCTTTTTTTTGTTGTCCAAGTCGCATATAAGCTTTTGATAATTTTCCATGGATATCTTTATCTTTGGGTGCCAATTTTTGGGCTTTAGATAAATAGTGAACAGCTTTCTCATCTTGACCTAAAGCAAAATGCGCTTCACCAATTGCAAGAATGATTTTGACATTTTTGGGAAAGAATGATAAACCCCGTTCGTATGTTTCCACGGCTTCATACACGTGTCCTTGTTGTGAATGGAATTTCCCAAGGAGTAAAGGTAGTTCAGGGTTATTTTGATGGGCTCTTAAACCTTCTTCAAGGAATTGGATAGCTTTTTCTTGCCAACCCTCTTTCCATAGGGATTGGGCATATAAAATTGGATCTTCAACGGTATCAGGTGATTCAATTTCGATTTCACCTGCATCAAGTTCCTCTGAAAATTGAACTAACTCTTGAAAGCTATCAGACATTGCGATTTTTGCTACAGGTGTTTCTACCTCATTTTCTAGCGATGTTTCATTAGGTTGGGTAGGATCTATTAGTGGTTGTGGTATTTCTTCTTTTTGATCTGAAACAACAACTTTTCCTTCCTCAATTTTTCCTAAAGTTTGAATTTCCTTTTCAATAGCAGTAAATTGAGCTTTTAAGCTTGGTAAAGTTCCTATTTGTTTTTCAAGGCTTTCAACCTTTTCAATGAGAATTGAAAGGTTAGTTTGTTCACGTAGCCTTGCTTCAAGTAAGCTTAAACGTTTTGAAAGCTGTTGGACTTCGTTTTGGAGAGGTTGAATTAATAGTGATATTTTTCTTAACATTTCTTCATTAAGACTAGAAGAATCTATTTCCATATCTTTTGTAATAATTCCTTCTTGAATAGTAGCTGATGCTTTTGGTGTTAATTCATCAACTACTTCAGCTAATTCTTCAGTTTGAGGAATTTCTATAGAAACCACGGGTTCGTCAGGTCTTAAAGGCAATGTTCCTTTCTGTTTTTGCTTCTTAGCTTTAGTACGTTTTTTTGAGAACCGACGAATTAATTTACCCACCAATGTGTTGAGTGCTGGGTTACTACAAGGAATTCTAAATTCATCGAATATTTTCAAAGCTTCTTTAGTAATTAAATCAGTATCTAATTTGGAAATCTCAGAGGTAGTTTCGATTTTCCCACGGAACTTCAACGAGAGGGTAAATTTTGAATCCTCTCGTTTCAAAACCAAGGAATAGATGGTTCCAGAAACCTTTTCTTCTGCCACAAATATTCTCTCCGTCCAATATAATTCATAAGACGTCTATAACATCAATCAACGTAGTTTTACAATAATATCTAATCAATATCTTCCGAATATTCATTAAATGAAAGATATTGTGAATCGAATTGATGATGATGATTGATTTTTTAACCAAATATATGTTACTCTATCCTCAATCTTCGCAAATAAATTAGAGGTTTCTAAGGAGAAACCTTTTCTAATTTTTTATTTTATGTTTTCTACTTATAATGAAGGCAAGAATCATGTCAAGTTCGAATTCTTTAGACCTAACTGAAAAAGAGTTTGAAATATACTTACTTCTAGCATCATTAGGTCCCTTAACAGAGGGAGAGATTGTTGGGCTCACAGGAGTCTCATATGAAGATGCAAAAAGTATATTTTCAAAGTTGAAAAAAAATAAGCTTACCTTTGAACAAAAAGGTGTCATCAAGAAAACTGGAGTAATTCTTCCCACAAGAGAACTCCAAAAAACCCTTGAAGTATTTGCTTCAGATGTTCAGAAACTTGTAGAATCCGCTAAAAAGCAAATTTCTGAAGGTCAATCGAAAATTAACAAATCTGAGGAACAGATGTTATCTATCAAAGATTCCTCTTTGCAGAGTACGAAACAGAACTTCGAGGTTCTTAATGAGCAGATTTCGAAGCAGAAGGAAGTCTTTGAAAATGAGGGCACCTCTCTTCGAAATCAGTTTGTAACAGATGTAGGAACCCAAATTGGCGAAAAAATAACATTATTAACACAAGAAGTATCTACGACCCTCGATGAAGCAGAAAAACAGTTATTTGAAAAATTTGAAGGATTTAAATCAACAATCTTATCTATTTCAGGAGAACAAACACAAACAATTCAAGAAGAGCTTCAATCAGATCAAGAAAAGCTACAGAATCATCTTAATACAATAAAAGAAGATATTGTAGCTAATCTTTCGGTCTTTCAGACAAAAATTAATGAGTTAAATTCTAATTTTTCTGAAAATGTCTCATTAAAGTTAGATGCGTCTTCTAAATCTATAGGAGAGATTATTACAACTACTGAAACAAATACACAAGAAGTTGTTTCTACTAATAAAGAATTAACCTCTGAGGGATTGAATACTCTTAAAAAATCTCTAGTTGAAGGTTTAACATCAGAAAAAGCAGCTATTGATCAAATAAGAACTGAAAAAAGTTCAAACCTTACTGAAACTCTACAAACAGACTTAAATAATTCAAAGAACGAATTAGAGGAATTACGGTCTCATATTTCGAATGAATTAGGACGTTTTGATACTAGTTCTCATAATTTACTAGAAGAAACAAAAACTAGTGTGAAATCAAGTTGTGATGATACCTTAGCTTCATTTTCTGAAAGAAGGGAGAATCTCAAATCAAATTTACAAACCAATACAGATGAATATTCACAGGAACGTAAGACTTCTATAGGTACAATGATTGAGAGTGTTACTTCTAATATTAAAAGTTCCATATGTGAAGTAATCTCTAATCTTCAAAACCTTGAAACAAATTTAGAAAATGAAATCAATTCAACACAGACTCAAATTGATGAAAGTTCAAATGCTTTTGTCACTAAATATATCGAATCATTCGATTTGAATATAGATGAGATTTCTAATCAAATAACAGAGACCTCTACTGAAATTCAAACAAAAACAAATGAAATCATTGATGGAGTTGTAACCAATCATAATAATACTACTTTAACACTGAAAAAAGAGATTGATGAAACTTTCAAGAAAATAGAGCTGTTTACAGATCAATTAACCTCTAAATCCCTTAAAGAAACTGATGCAGCATTAAATTCTCTAAATACAACAAGTAATCAGATATCTACATTTGTTTCCCAACTTCAGTCAAAGGTTGATGAATCGCAAGAACAATTAGCATCTAATCTTGATTCTCTACAATCAAGTCTTCTTGAACAATTGGAAAAATTAAACCAAACTACGTCAGAGAAAATGTCTGAAACACGTCAAAACTTGGAAAACACAATTTCTAGCATTAAAGGAGAACAACAAACTACAATAGACCAAACAACAACTGATTTTATTTCAAAATTGGATGATCAAGAAAAAGAATTCATAACACAACGAGAAACTCTTATTGATGAGCTTAATACAAAAACAACTGCTTTTAATGAAAGAATTGAGACGGAAACAACCGAAACTAAATCAAATCTTGAACAAAGTGTTGTTCAAGCAAAACAAAATGTCTCAGATAACTTCTCGACTGGAACTGATACTATAGTTACCACCTCATCTACTCTTGCCGAGGAACTAATGGGAAAGGAGTCTGAAACACTTAAAACCATAACAGAAGCATTTCAAACTGCTATTCAAACAACTGAAGATCAGTTAACTCAGAATCTCTCTAATATGAGCACAAACATCTCAGAATCAATTAAAATCATCGGAGAAATAATTGAGACCAATATTACTACTCCTTTAGTTGAAGTAGTAGAGGGCAAAGGTGTTGGTGATGCAAAAGAAATCGCTTCTCTATTGGATACATTAACAAAAGAGATGGGAAAATTAAAACCTTCTCATGAACCAAGTACACAACTAATTTTTTCTAAAGCTGCAATTTCTGATACCATTGCTAGTTATCTTAAATCTGCAAAAAGAAGAGTTACTATTTTTGTTCCCTCTCCAGACGACCTACCGATGGACATTATCAAGGGAATGCCATCTAGCCGGCAAGTCCAGATAATAACAGATCCAGGTAAAAATCCAGATTGGCATAAGAAATTAGGTGATAGTGGTAATGTTCAAGTGTATCATTTGACTCCAACCGCAAGGTTACAGCCTTTATTTGCCGTAGATCGTGAAGCAGAAGAAATTATGGTCGCCCCCGCGGACCAAGAGTTCCCTGTTGGCATTATTAGTCGAGAAGATCCTATGATTAAAGTTTTGACGCAATTATTGACACAGGCAAGAGGAATGTCCACTCAACAAACTCGATAAAGTCATCTATGCGAGACCAGTGATGATCTCGCGTCTTTTCTTCTTTATTTTAAGACTTCTCCGCAACAAAATTCTATTATGCGTGTTGTTGCAAGCTTAACTGCCTCTTCTAGGGTTTTCAATGAGACTTCTGGAGCTCCACATAAAAGAATGATTACTTTGGTTGTTTCTAGCGTTACTTTCGTAAAATCACAATCCCTGTAAGGATAAATTGCAACTAAACGTTCACCATCAGCGATAACAGCTTCACCCCCATTTAGGATCTTATTTTTCTTCATAGCGATCCCTAAAAAAGATTCTCCGGCTTTTGCAAACCTGAGAGTGAGAACTCTCCCAGAAATTTTGCTTAAATCAAAAGCAGCTAAAGGAATGCCAGTTTCCAGTGAAACAATGTTATATACATCCACCAGGTTGGAAATTTTAGGAAATGGTTTTTTTGCTAGGACTCTGCGAATTAAAGCCTCTGAAGCAGGCCTAATTTTTGTTGGATCTATGTTGAGTTGCCAGAAGAAGCCTCGATATTTTCGAACAAGGACATCTTCCTTTAAATTATCTAGAGTAAATTTGTTCTGTATTTTCCTTGTTATATCAGAAAGGAGAGCTGCGAATTTAGGATTATCTTCAATGGAGACGCGAACATTTTGTACAATAGAGTAAGGAACATACAGTTCTGGATATTTTGATTTGAAATTATCCGAAAAATCTAAGTTTACCACAAAAAAAAACTCCAATGCGTTCTAAGACCCTAAAAAATAACGATAAAATGAAAGTGAAAAGTTTATTCATTGAATTAAACCTAATATCGCATTAAAAGATTTAATTTGGATAGGTAATTCACTTTATCACATTTTTCATTCTAAATAACTCTTTGCAAAGATTTTTACATTTATAGTAATAACTTATTCACATAAGGACGGTAGCTATCATAAGTATTAGCGAAAATACTGCAAAATGGACTGGTCTGCGACAAAATTGGACATCAATTTTTCCTGTCATACTGATTGTATTAGGTATTGGAATGGCATCAGGAGTGCAAAGAGCGGTTCTGGCGCTCTATGCAAAGGATTTCACAGGAGAAAAAATTGTTGCTGGAAGCTATATTCAAATTGCTTTTTCTCTCGCAGGTTTTGGCCTCATGAAGTCGGTAGGGGATTTAGTTTCTGGTAATGCTGCTGATAAATTTGGACGTAAATATATGATAGTGTTAGGTACAATTGTTTCCAGCCTAGGATTTTTGGTAATTGTTTTTTTTCGATACTATGAAATGTTAGCAATTGGAAATGCAGTAGTCGGAGCAGGAGAAGGTTTAGTTTTTGCAGCTGCTGTCGCTCTATTAGTAGATGCGGGGGGAACTAGAGAGCGAGCAACAACGGTTGGAATCTTTGAATTTAGTGCATACATTGGTTATTCGTTCGGCTCAGGTATTACAGGAATTATTTTAGCTTCTTCATTATTTGATCAGAGCTATCAAACTCCTTTTTACTTTAGTCTTCTAATTGTTTTACTTTCAGCTTTATTAGCTATCTTCGTTGTTCAGGATTCAAGAGAATATAGAGTTATATCTGAAAAATTAGAGAATTTTGAACAAGTTCCTTTCGAACAGAAATCTACTTACTACAGATTTCATTCTAAGGCAACAGTTATTGTGTGTTATTTTAATGGCCATTTAGGTAAGATTGCTGATGCATTGATGGTTCTTTTGATTCCTATTCTATTAATAGAAGTATTTCATCTAGATATTTTTGAAATGGGAATTATAGTTGCAGCTTTTACGTTTATGTGGGCTATTACTATGCCTTTAGTAGGTAAGGTTTCAGACACTTTTGGGAGAAAAAATCCCATAATTTTAGGCTTGTTATTAGAAGCTCTTGGAATTATTGCATTTATACTTCTACCAAGTACATTTCCATATCTGTTTATTGCATCCTGTGTTTCTGGGTTAGGATGTGGCCTTTATTACCCTATTCTTTCGTCAATTATAGTAGATATTTCCTCAGAGGAAGAGAAAGCAAAATCTATCGGTTATTATCGTGCTACAAGAGACTTAGGTTTAATGACTGGTCCATTTATTGTTGGATTATCAGCCACGATTTTTTATAGACTTGCGGAGGAAAATTATACAAAAGAAGAGACAATAAAACAATCAGTTCAGGGACCATTTTTTGTAATAGCCGGTTTATTAACCTTAGGTGCAATAATTATTGCTATTTTCGTCAAAGAGACAAGACCCTATTGGTCTCAATTACCCATTGTACTTAAACATGCTCAAACGGTCCATGAAACAATTGAAATTTCAAATGAAGGGATTCAAGCATTTCTTTCTACTGGGGACTCTAAAACTGTTAAGAAGCATGCAAAAACGGCTAAATATAAAGAACAATTAGCTGATAAGTTAGAACAAGATATAGTTTACCTTTCATACGCTTCCGCTCGAGTAGCGACTGATACAGTTGAATTTTTGAGAATAGCAAGAAGACTTGATCGTGCAGGAGGTTTGATGATGGGTGTTGTGACACGCTTGGGTAAGATACCCTTTGAAGAAATCCCTCAAACTTTGAGTAATCAAATTTCAAAAACATCGAAAAAGATAGTGGAGATGAGTCACAAAACTATTGAAGCATTGGATTTTTTGAAGATGGATATTCGTTTAACACCACGCTTACTTCTTGAAGTTGAGTTTTTAGAAAAAGAAATTGATTTACTCTATAGAGAGATGTCAAGTGCGTTATTTCAAAAGTGTGAGGTTTTATCCGTTGCAACAACACTGCAACTTCGAGATATCATTGAATTACTAGAGGACGCTGCTGACAAATTCAAAGAAACAAGTTGGATGATACGAATTCTAAGCCTCTTACATTTAAGTTGAACTCCTCTCGAAACACTTTTGATTCAAACAAGTTAATGTATCTTAAGGTTTCATGGTAAGAAGAAAGCTGAACAGTTACAATAATTAATCCCATTTTGTTGAAGTAGTTCTATAATTTTAGATATTATCGGACCTCCAATTCTGGAAATTCCTGCAGTGGGGTTTGTTCCAAGGTAACAAGGATAGTCTAAAACAAAATTCCCAGCTTTATAATCTACATTGATTGGTGCTGGTAACTCAGAACTAAAAAAAGACCCAAAATGATCATAAATTTCCAATCGAAGGAGTGGAACAGAGGAGTCTCGACGATTGTACCCGTTTAGATGTTTTATAATCTCATAATTTCCAGATGGTTTCAACACGTTATGATTTTCAGTTAATTCAAGACAATGTTCGTTATATTTAGTTTCCATCTTCAGCGTGGTAACCCTTTATATTGTTAGAATCTCCCCTTTTTTAGATGCAAATTTTTTATTTTAAAGGAAATCAAAGGAACTTTCTTTTCTAACAGTTAATCAAGTAATACCTGAAATTCCCTATCTTGAATTAATGTTCATCGTATTATTTCATTCTTATTAGATTTAAAAGAAAGGAAAAAAATCGTTCAGCATTCAACTTTGTTTATAAGTGATTATATTAAATATTTTTCAATTTTGGGGAAAAATTGTTGGTTTTTTCTATTGGTTGGGGTGAATTTGCAGCGATTACAGGTGCTTTCCTATTTGGTCTAGCTAATGTAATTTATCGAAGTCAACGGGAAGATATTGATGCGTTAGAAATTACTTCTCTAAAGACTTGGGAATCAGTACCATTTCTTATCTTCCTGATTCTCATTTTTGGAATTTATGATGATTTATTTGTTTCTTTAGAAATTTTTACTTTCTTGACTGTTTCAGTGATTTTGGGGGTTGTTCTAGGAGATTTAATTTATATAAAGAGTCAGGAGTTGATAGGAGTCTCCAAGGCGTTTCCTATCGCAATGACATTTCCTTTTTTAACATTTGTTTTAGAAATATTATTTTTAAACGAAGATATTGACTTAATAAAAGGATTTGCAATCTCAGTTATTATTTTTGGAGTAATTTTGATCGGAAAAAGCACAACTAGTAGTAAAAATCCTTCTATATCAAATTTAGAAAAGGAAAATCAAATGGGAATACTTCTTGCAATTTTTGCGGCAGTTTTTTGGGCAATAGGTGCTTTAACATTGAAAATTGGTGTTGAAGATATTGATCCAATAGCTGCTAGTTTAATCCGTGTTGCGGTTGCTAGTGTTATACTATTGCCAATGGTTGGTGTTAATTCTTATCGTAAAGACTGGAAACAACCAGCTCCTAAAACTCTCGCTTTAATTTTAATAGCAGGTTTTTTTGGAATGACCCTTGGTGCTCTCTTATACACTATAGCTATAAAGTACTCTGGAGCTTCAACTTCAGCAGCAATCGCAGCTACAGCACCAATAATTACTGTTCCTCTTTCTGCGTTCTTTTTGAAAGAACATATTGATAATATCGTCGTTATAGGAACAATGTTCACAGTATTAGGAGTGATAATTCTTATTCTTTAAGAAATAGAAGATTTTTTTCCTTCTTCTGAGGTAATTTTTATTGTAATATAATTATTGATTATTATTGATTTTTCTTCTCTTAAGGTGATGAATTATGTTCAAAAGTTTAGATGTTGTCTATTATTGTGTTGAGAACGATAAATGGGAGTTATCCAAAGACTTTTATTTAAACAAGCTCAAATTGAAGAAACACTTTGGGTCTGATGAAATTGGATGGCTCGAATTCAAAGTATCTCAAGATCAAACAACAGCAATCGCGATCTCATTACTTCCAGAAGGCGAAAAGGTCGGAATTAATGGTGGAGCAACTGCTGTCTTCGAAGTGGAAAATATTGAAAAAACTATGGATGAATTTAAGGATTTTGGAATTGAATTGGTTGGAGAAGTTTATACTGATGAAATGATTAAACTGGTCAAGTTTAAAGATCCAAATGGGAATCTCTTACAAATAGTACAAGTGCTAAAATAAAGTAATATTTGTAAATGATTCTTTATAGCAAATTTTGAAGGATGAAAATTGTGAAATTATTTGATCCCCAGAAATATTACCAATTTCTAAGTCTTTATTGGGATCAGTTGTATGCTGATATTGTCTCATACAAAGAAGTATTTGGTTTCATAGACGAAATTCGTAGCAAAATAGGACTCCAGAAGGAAGTAGCTGATATTGCATGTGGTACAGGACTTCTCCTTCAATATTTTAAGGAAAATGGATATTCTATTTTTGGGTCGGATTTAAACTCAGCGATGTTAGAACAAGCAAAGAAAAAACTTCCAGAACAATTCCTAACAAGAAAATCTTATCATAAGGTTCTTTTTCCAAAACCATTTCCCTTGATCATTAGTTTTTTCAATTCGTTTGCTTATTGTCAAGACTCTGAAACTCTCTCAAAGGTTCTAACGCATCTCAAAAATCAATTATCCCCCCACGGGTTAATAATTTTCGATTTGTTTATTACAGAGAATCCAAAAGAAATATTTCAGGTGAAATCATTTAATTTTGAAGATAATGTTTATCTTTCGCGAACATTTTATGGATTCCCTCAGGACAACATGACGTTCCAATCTTTTTATGTTTTTACAGTATTTAAAAATCAACAACCTCAGACTTTCACCCTTGAAAGTACCAGAGGTATTTTTTCTGAAGAAACCGTTCGCAAAGCTATTGAAGAAGCTAATTTGGAAGTGGTTGGTATTTATTCTAACCATTTAAGTCAATTTGATTCAACAATTTTTATAGCTCAAAAATTAGGTGAGTAATTTTCCCATGGACTTCTTTGGGTGTTTGACTGGAATTCATCCATTCTCGGAGAACTTAATTCAAGCAATCCTGGATTTTAAATACGGTCGTTCATCATTGGGCCGTGTAAAAGTTTGTTTCAGGGAAGATCTGACAAATTTAATTAATTTACAAATTGATCAAGCATTTAGTTTAATTTCAACTGGAAACTTAGGATGGCTAGATCTTTTCCGACCATTCATTGAGAACCTTGAAGGGATTAAACCATTTGAATCTATAAGTGACCTTCCCGTTGCTAGAATTCCGTTGACAAATACATTCTACCGCAAGAGTACGATTCATGGAAAACTCAAAAGTAACAATCCAATTCTTACAGAAAA
>JAEOTI010000026.1 GCA_016839955.1 Candidatus Hodarchaeota archaeon
CAATCACTTCCATAGATTGGTTCAGGTTCATATTCATTATTCCAAATCTCCTTGATTTGGGTTATCACGTGCATTAATTTATCTTTATATTCCCCATAGCTATGAGCTGATTCAATTCCTTCTCCATTGATCATAAAAAATTGTGGAGGTGTGTATTTTTGAATTAATCCAAGTAAATAATTATAAAACGCAGCTTGCAGCAAATGGTGTTCTTTTATATGTTTTGCTATCTTGACTTCACATACCTCATAATGATATTTACCAAATACCGAGCTATGAGTATTATTTTTCCGTAGAATATCAAAATGGCCTTCTAATTCCATTGGTATGTAAAAGAAAGGGAAATTAGTACATCCTTCACATCCATCAAACATTGTTTTAATAGCATATTCAAATGCGTCAATTGGATCTTCAATTGTTAAAGGTGTTAACTCTGGAAATATTTCTTTCTTCATCTTATCTTCGTGATCAACACCTTTTTGGGCTAAAATTCCTAAAAATGCACTTTCAGGATCTTTTTCTTCTTGAGGAGCGAATCTATCGCAATAGGTGATAAATGGATCGTGAACGTGGTTTTTAATTATACTCCCTGTTATTTTATTTTCTCTTTCCATTCTTCCACTTAAGCATTCTTGAATAAGATCTGGTGGTCTAATTTTTCTTACCTCCTCATCTTTTTTAAACAAAAAATTCTATATCTGATTTAATACTAAAGTCTGAAGAAAGTTTTTGGTCATAGATTATCTCACTAATTTTTTTGGCTGCATGGATAGTCACTGGGAACTTAATTTTAGCTTTGATATAGCCATGGTAACAATAAGATAAATCGAAAATTACTTCAAGTGATTTTAATATATTTTCTTGAGCATAATCCTCAAGAAACCTGCACATTATGGATCTGGGGGTTCTGTATTCTTCTTTATCAAGTAAATAAGTCGTGATCATCGCATAGTATTGTGAAGAAATTTGATAACAAATACCTGGATTGGGACGACCTAAATATGATCCATACTTTCCACTTTTATTTTTGTAAATTCGGAAAATGCTATCAGTTATTGAAATAAAAAAAACATTTTTATCGGTTACAGTTCTTTTTATCTCGTTAATGATGGTATTATCCAGATCTGAAAAGAAATGGCCATCTCTATGAATGTGGATAGGCATGTTTTGATACCCCTCTTTACAAACCTCATCAATTAATTCTAAGATTTTTTCTTTACAGATAGAGCTATAATGTTCATTCCTCACAATAAATACTAATGATTTTAGATGTGTTCCATTTGACAAATATGTTGTAAATATGACAATCTTTCGTTTTGGTTGTGTTCGTGTACCTCTCTTAGAAATTGTCTTCCATCCGATAGTTAGAACCTGCTCTTCTTTTGGTATAGCAAGAATGTAGCCTTTTCCTCCTGATTTAGCTAACCACCCTAATGCGGCATTTTTTAGGTAATTCTCCTTCCTCCTCTCTGTTTCACAGTTTTCGAATGATGAATATATCAATCTTTGAAGAAACTTTTCTCTTCTGACAAAATATAGTTTTTTATTAGAATATTCAGTAAAATTTTGTAATGAGGGGGATAAAACTAAGATACTAACTTTTCCTTTTAGATCTGAAAGATCCTCCCATGATCTTGACTGTATTTTCATGTCCTGTCTTGAAATGAGATCGTTTATACCTTTAAAATCATTATATCCCTCAATAAGATTAGTAGCAAGATTCTTTAGACGATCAATTTCCTCATCACTAGTGGATTCAAAAATACAATATATCACATCGATTTTGGGGTAATCAAAAGGTTTTTTCTCCCAAATATCATAAGTTTTAATACCAAATGTTCCATCATAAAAACAATAATTTTTTGGGTAGAATTCAAATAAAACATCTTGTTCTAAGTAAATAGGTAAGTAATCAGGTATGGATATTGTCGGTAATCCATCTATCAAGATATTTTTGAATAATTGATAATTTTTTTCTGTTAATGAAAAACGATCATTAGGATTAGGTTGAATTCTTTTCATTAATGCTTTTTTTTCAACAGTTGAGCTATTCCTAAGAATAAAATCAAAAGAAGGGATAGGAGACAGCCTTTCAAGGGGATATTTGAACGATTTTGAGGATTTTGAAGGTATTGCAGATATTGAGGGGCTAACTGGTTTTATTAGTCTCTCTAATTTTTGTGTGGGGCATTTTATTAAATCGAGATATGAAATAACATTCTCTCCATCAGAGGGAGATTCCTCGAGTATTTCAATTATTTTCACAGTTTTTCCAGGAGCAGCGACATTACATCGATGATACGGATCAATACGCTCAATACATTTCTTCGCAGAACAGATATCTTTTACTAAACTACCCTTCAAAGAAATAAGATCTGAGAGAGAATCTTTGTAGATTTCTCTAAGGTTTGAGTTGTAATTTATCCTGTATTTTGGATCAACCATGATATTTATCATGGTTTTTGCAAAAATGAATTGGAATTTAAACCCTGGCCAGAGTTCAATCTGTTCTCTACTTTCAAGCTCCTTTACAAGTGTTGCTTGAAAAGCATCAGTACCTGTTTGTTCTATAATCATCCCTTGTTCTCTTAGTGGTGTTGCTATTATTTCACTTAAGAAAGCAATGCATAATGAAGCGGAAGGATCTGTATAGTCAATAACAAGAGAATCACCTTCACTAAAAGTAACCCCTTCTAATTCTAAAGGTAATTTTAGATCTTTTTTATCCGTAAGAACAGTAAAATGATCAATTATATTTGAGAACTCTGAATCACATACAAAAATTCTCCAATTATTTGAGAAAAATAATTTTTGCTGAAAAAGTTTTCTTAGCGTTTGTAGAATATAACAATGTTCTGAAGCACTCAATACTTGAGAGGGTAAGAGTTCTATTAACTCAATCTTGTCAAAAGG
>JAEOTI010000453.1 GCA_016839955.1 Candidatus Hodarchaeota archaeon
GGATTTGGGGAAATAGATTTAATTAACGTAGGAATCGGGATAACGACAATTTTCCTCAAGAATGAAGAATCCACGTGTCCTATTAGTCTCGACTTTACTCTATGAAAAGCTGTTCGCAGAAGTTTTTGAGCATTAATGGGTTCCATTCCATCAGCTTCTACGATTGAGTCAATGTTGATTATCGGAGCTCCAGCTTTTAGTCGAAAGAAAATTCTTGCAATGTTTTCCGCCCAAATTTGGTATTTTTGGTTGGGTAATCCTTTTACTGAAAAGAGCTTATGTCGAAATTTAGGGGCCACTCGTTCAAAAGCTCGATTTTCTGCTTCTCTATAATCAATATCCTCAGAATTGGTCAACTCACGGAGAGTTTCTAAGGTGAAAATCATCATACTTTCGAGAGAGAGTGAATCGAGACTTTTAAAGAAAGGTATTGAGAAAAAACAGAGAATTTGTTTGATATTAGAATTGGATTTTAGATTCTCATCATCCAATGTAGTAGTTGATACACGATACCATTGTGCGCCAATCATCCCATCTGGTCGGGATATCAATCCTGGAATTCCAAGAAATCTACAATGGTCAAGGATTTCGTAATCTGCTGAGCTCACTGCGACATTAGCCAATTCACGAAGAAACCAAGATTCTAGGAGTATGACTGTCCGTAAATCTCGTTTGTAAGTTTCTTGGAGCATCTAAATGACTCTCAAATAGGATTTTTGGAAGGTTTCTTTAATATCCTGCGATACATTTCTTATCTATATCTTTTACTTGCCTCTTGATAGCTTTGGACAAATAGGACTAAGAATATAATCGAAGCCAAACCAAGCGCAGCAGTTCGACTTAAATCGAAGAATTCTGTGACATAATTAACTAGTTGGAATGCAATGATTGAAATCCATCCAGTAATCGATAATTCTCCACTTGCACCAGTTAATCCTTTTAGATATCTTAATCCTAAAGACCCCATTCCAAGTAACACTGCAAAAACATGGATAAATATGAGGATTTCTTCGAATGCAATTAAAACTCCTTCAAGTATAAAAAACATAAACACAGTTAAAAGAAAAATTCGTCTTTCTGGAATTGTTACTAAATGATCTACCTCTCTTGCTCCTTCATAAACTAACAAAAGAACATTTCCAAACGTCACAGCATCTGCTAGACATAAACTCGATGAGTAAAAGAAATCAAGATTATCTAGCCAAACATCTTCTATTAGATCTAGAACCTTTGGGAGTGCTTTCGAATAAACCCAGAAATTAACCAAAAGAGGGAAGGGAAGATATAGAAAAGACATTATTTTTACTGGTCTTTTTAACACTCTTTCACGAATTGTTGGACCTTCATCCTCCTCTCTCCCTCCTTGAAATAGAAGTAATCCTAAAAAATAACCCCCAAATAAAGCAACTATTGGTGCAATCAAAGGAAGGAGAAAAGTTATTGTTAAAAGAAAATTAAAACCATAAAAAACTTTTACAGCAACTGGAAGACGCCAAACACGACTAAACATTCTTTCATATGCCTCAGAAATTTGATCCCGCCGAAGATAGGTCCATACAACAAAAGGTAGACTCAAAACGATGGGAGTAATGACATTAACTAAGACTCCATTCCAAAATGCGTCTAACCATCCCAGTTTTACTTTGACATAAAGCACAAAAAACGCGAAAAGATAAATCGGTATACCTATAGCTTGAAGAAACACAATTAATCTAGAAATAATGATTGTTTCTTCATATTCAGTCTCATCAATAGTCATTAAATCCCCAATTTTTCTTCCCTTTTATTTAATTTAATTCTTCTCGTATTTCTGTGAACTACCACATATCAAAGATGAGTGGCTTTTCTGCAGTATTTCTATAAAATTTAAAAAACCCAGTTCATTTTCTTTAAATAGTTGAAGTGAGGCGATGTCGTTCCAATATTAATGATATTGCTAGTAAAATTCTCTATAATAGACACTAGCCTTATATTCTCTCTTTTCATATTTACCAGTGAACTAATATCTCACATACAAGAAAAAAACCTGTTTTTTGGTGAATGTATTATAAAAGAGCGAGCCCTAAACACATTGTCAGCTCTTCTCTTAAAAAAATCAGGAAAGGAGTATTTTGGATACAGAAACTGTAATTGATGTGTTTCAAAGGCGTCCTACTGAAGAAATCCTCACTATTGAGGATCTTAGATCAATGATTGAAACTGGAGTTCCTTTTAAACACTACATTGGATTTGAAATCAGTGGAAAGCTCACATTAGGCACAGGTATCGGCTGCATGATGAAAGTTGCCGATTTAAGTCAAATTGGAATTAAATGTACTATTTTTCTTGCGGATTATCACTCATTCCTAAACAATAAACTTGGAGGAACTTGGGAGAATATCAGAAAAGGAACAGACTACTTTCGAGAAGGCCTTCTTAGTTGTGTGAAAGCTCTAGGTGGAAAATTGAATAATGTGGATGTTATTTTAGGATCGGAATTATACCACCATAATGATGAATATTGGAGAACTATGCTTGAAATTAGCAGGAAGGTAACCATAGGACGTATTATGCGTTCTATTACCATTCTTGGAAGGAAGGAGAAGGATATTACGTCTTTTGCTCAGTTGATCTATCCTCCTATGCAGGTTGCAGACATTTTCTCAATGGGAATCAATATTGCTCATTCAGGACAAGATCAACGAAAAGCACATGTAATTGCTAGAGATGTTGGACCAAAGATTGATCGGTACAAACCCCTAGCTCTCCATCATCATCTTCTGCTCGGTCTTCAAAGACCATCAATTTGGCCTATCCCTCCTGAAGTAGATAAACAAACTCTTTGGTCTGAAATGAAAATGAGTAAAAGTAAACCTGAAACAGCAATCTTCGTAACCGATTCTGTAAAAACAATTCAAAATCGATTGAAAAAAGCTTTTTGTCCTGAAAAAATTGCTGATTTCAATCCAATCTTAGATTGGGCTAAGCATATCATTTTTAGAACGAATTATTCAGTATTAGAAGTTGAAAGACCAGCAAAGTTCGGAGGAGATATTACTTATACCTCTTTTGAAAAGCTTGAACGAAGCTTCATGGATGGAGATCTTCACCCTATGGATCTTAAACAATCTGTAGCCAAATACATTATTAAAATGCTTGAACCTGTTAGAAATCATTTTAGTGATAAAGAAGATCTCTTACAAATGATTGAAGGCCTAACTATCACTCGGTGACAAACGAGTTAAGTTTGTCTCCACTCTTTCTTTATTTTCCATTTTCTTCCTGCTAAAAATAAAATTCGAGGTAGTTTTTTGAATTTTAGAAAAAAATCTGTCAATGCCGATATTCTGAAAATATCGTCTTAGATTAGATACATGGGAACTAAAAAAAACTCCATTGAGTACTAGAAGGACTTTAACAAGATGTTTAAGAAAAAATTTCAACTTATTACTTTTATTTGCCTTTTTGTTATGCTCAACGTCTCTACTATGGTACTTAATTCTAATCATGGGAATACTATCGATTTAGAATTTAATTCTGATTTTAAAGCTCCATCAACTATTCAAAACAAAGTCTCTCAGCCCAAGATTTCTTCTCCTTTCTCAATTTTAGATCCAACAAATGAAAAAATCATTGTTAGATCATCTGAGGTCTCAAACATGGTTTCAGAGGGAATGGAGATTGAAATAGTAACAGAGCTGACACAACTCGGTTATACCGTTCTCAAGGTCAAAAATCCAATTGATCAAGCTCGGTACCCGAATATCCTGGATAATGTGAGATATCGGTTAAATAACTCTTCGTTGGAATCAAAATCAGGAAATGGATATTCATTTGATCAGACGTTAGGATGGATAAATGCAAATGAGTTACATGACATCGATGTAACCGGAGAAGGTGTAACCATAGCGATTTTAGATTCTGGTATCAATGCACATGAAAAAGTTACTCCGGTAACAGATAATTTCGAATTTGTTACAGGGACTGACTTTGACGACGGTATAGGCCACGGAACAGCTGTGGCTTCCATTATATCTCAAGTAGCGCCTAATGCTACCTTGTACAATTATAAAGTGTTCGATAATAACGGAGAAACAGAAACTGCATGGATTTTAGAAGCATTAAATCACATTCTTTCAAATAGTGACATAGATATTATTCAGGCTAGTTTTGGTGGATTTGGTATTCTACCTCAGATGGCAGCTATTTTTGATCAATTAATTGAAGCTGGAATAATACCTGTAGTTTCTGCAGGAAATTCTGGTCCTTACGGTCAAAGTATCAGTCGACCTGCCCATTATCCTAGTACAATAGCTGTTGGAGCCACGATAAAAGATTCTGATGTAGTAGCATTTTCAAGCCAAGGACCTAGTTTATATGGACTAGCAGGTCCTGATATCGTTGCTCCTGGTTATCAAGTTGAAGTGGCAACATCTGGTGGAGGTACTCACTACGATAATGGTACTTCGTTTTCTGCTCCTTTTGTAAGTGGTGGAGTTGCTTTGTTATTATCGGGGGATTCATCA
>JAEOTI010000454.1 GCA_016839955.1 Candidatus Hodarchaeota archaeon
GTAATCATAATCATGTCTAATCCGATATATTTTGCAACCGCATTTAGACCACCTGCCATTCCACCGGAAACAAAATCAAGTAGAGTGAAATCTCGACTTAGAGTTATAGTAAAATAGAAACCCCATTCAATAACCTTGAGAAAACCGTCAGTTTTGAATTTTCCACCTGCTATTTCAAGAAGTTGGATTACAAAATGAGCTCCACCGCTAAAGGTTAACTCTAATCCTAAAGATCCAAGTAAAAATGCCATAAACGGATTTTTCTCTGTTCCAAAGTTTTTAAGCTCTAGACTTGCTGAAAAAATCGGGATTAATGAGAAGAAACTGAAAATTGTACTAAAACTAAGATCTACAGATGACACTCCTTCAAAGATTAATTTGTAAATAAAATCAGTAAATGCATCTGAATCGAATCCAAAACCTGGTTTTAATTCTAACTTGATAACTAATTCAAATAGACTGAAATCTGACAATCCTACCGGGAAATTTCCTTCATAACTCAACCAAGAACCTATTGAACCAAGCGCACCATCAAGTGCTCCCAATAATTCGCTAATTAGACTACCAATTTGACCCCCAAGCCAATCCATTACTTGTCCAAGAACCCAACGAATACCATTTGAGAAAATTTCTCTAGCATTCAGGATTATTGGTAAAACATCTCCTACCCATGAGGGAACATAGCTTTGAATTAGAGGCCAAATCGCATTGATAACTTCTGTTGGACTAGGAGGATCAGTCTCTTGACCAAAGAACGCAGGAAGAAGACCTTTAAGGAGAGTAGTGAAGTTACCAAGATTAACGCCTTCAAATTCACCAATTAACGCGAAACTGACTCCTTCAATTATTCCAACAAGAACACCTTGAATTGGATTTTCTCGGACTTCATTAATTACTGTAATAACAGACTCAATAACTTGTGCGAGGGTATTCGCTTGACCTTCATTAATATCTAAGACTGCTACATTCGCATGAGAAGCTGAAGAAGTAAAATGACTATCAATATAGTTAATCCAGGATGTTACTAAACCACCTATTGATGAAAATTGAGCTTCGAATGATGCTGTATTTCCTGCTAGAAGTTTCTTCATGGAAGCATCTTCTCGAATAAAAGCA
Organism: Candidatus Hodarchaeota archaeon; assembly: GCA_016839955.1. The sequence goes on from JAEOTI010000454.1 coordinate 1,117, forward strand.
ACTAAGCCTAAGACTGTACTAACTGTTGTATTAACCAATTGAATTTCTTCAGAAATACTAAAGCCAAAATAGGTTAGTGTATCACTAATTAGTTCCACAATATTAGGAAGCCCAGATTGAAAACCATCATTTAAAATACCTGAAACAACAAGAATAGACTTAACAATAAGGTCTCTTATTTCTGTACCAATTTCTGGCTTTAAATATTTAGTATATAAGTCATTGATCGCATTAGCCAGCGCTACTGGGTCGCTCGATACATCTTCGACAGCCTTTGTGACATTAGCTACGACTTCATTTATGAAATTCTCCATACTAGTCTTTCCTGAAGCCATGCTGCTTGCTTTCAAAGGACTGACTGTAGCTGCACTTGCAGTAATAGGAACAAAACTTGATTCTCCAAAGAAAATCGATACAAGACCCTCAAGTAAGTCTTTTAGATTAATATTTTCATAATCGCTCAGAATCCGAAGAGCAAAACTGATAATTTCAGATAACTTATTCCATTGGCCAGGATCAAGACTTGTTAAAATTCCTAGGCCATCTTTAAGAATTTCAGGAAGATAATCATGAGCTAAACGAGTAACATTGAAATCACTAAGGAAATTGACTGTAACTTTAATTGCAGTGAACATCTTACCTAACCAGAAGTTCACATCACTTTCATCCAAACCGAGTGTATGGTTAAGGAATTTAGCAATCACTTGTTTTGTAATGTCTTCTTGTAAGATCCCCATAATAATGTTGGTCCAAGATTCTCCACTATTTATTCGATCCCAGAAATCTCCCACATTATCAATAATTGAAAAAACTCTTTTAATAAGGTTCATTATGTCTCCAAACCAACTCTCATCCCCAAAAATCATTTCTAGTGCACTAATAATCAACCCAACAAGAGCATCAGCGTCGATGCCATCACGTAAAGAAAATAAAAAGTCAATAACCATTTCAAAATATTTCTGGTATTCTTGGACAAAAGGCCATTGGGAAGCGAGAATGTCTAATAGTGCTTTGAATGCAGAGCTTGGATCAGGATCTTTTACTAATCCAATAATGGTTTGAATATTATTTATTACTGCTTTAATTGCATTTGCAAAATCTTCACCAAGGAGGAGATCACTTCCCAAGAAATTAATTAGAACATCTAATAAAATATCAACAACGCCACCTATTGGTCCATCAAGCCCCGATTTGACTGGTATATCTGTAAGGCTTACATTTCCTTCATCTTCTTCCGCATTACCAATGAATATGGCTGGTTGTTGCATTTTGATGCCATTAATTTTCAAAGCTTCTTGTACTTCTGGATCAGGATCATCTGAATGTATAACTGCTTTCATTTCTGTTGGAAAACGTTCTCTTTTCATTTCCTCATAACGTTCTTGTTTTGCAGCGACATCTTCTTCTCCCAATGGGTTTTTAGGGGCAATATTTCTTTCTAAAATATCATTAAAGTTTTCCCCAAAGAATTTTAAGGTCAATCTGCGTAGATTCATTCCTGCTTTCGCATATTTTCCTTTTCTAGCTTCGAGTTGATCTGAAATTGTCCACATTGTCCAAAGAAAGACAGTTTTACCATCATTGATTTCGCTACCATCAGTGAAAATATTTGGTGTTATAGCGACTTCACTAACCTTCGCTTTAAATTGCAGAGAATTACCAATAGCAAGGACATGCTTAACTTGGTTATATTGAGTAAGAAGTTCGTAATAGTTATCCCAGGTTAATGTTGTCATACCTATCTGGATAGTGTTAAGAGTAGTCTGAAAATGGTGTATGGCAAGCCAAGTGTCAGGATGTTGAAGTGCACGCCGTAAATCCCCTTCATCTTCAACTGGCCAGTAAATAACATTGGAATAGGCTGCCTTAATTCCAGTATAAAATGAATTTGCGGTTCCGACGAGTTGTGGAGCGTTAATATCAAATAAAACCACGATTCGACCATCAAGATCGTAACTTGTCGGCATTCGGTCAGTATCATACATTATTTCTGTTTCTTGAGATTGGATTCCTGCTGTTGCAATAGCTGAACTACCTATTATGCCAAGAAGCATTAATCCAAGTATTATATTCAATATCTGAGATAAATTACGCATGTCCTTGTCACCAATTACATTAATTTGTGAGAAAATGATTATGTTCTGAACTCGTTTTAAGAAAATTGATTCATTCAGAAACGAATTAGCTAAGCAGTTAAGAAGGTTGGGAAACTCATAACATGAATTACTCAAAGTTGTTACATTTTATAGAAATAAATAAGAAAAAGAAGAATTCAGTTCACATATTTTGATTTATTATGAGACTTCAAGTTTAAATTTCTATTTTTCAGACAGGTAACAGGAAGAAATCTAAGTAGCTAACGTTATATTTTATTTAAAATCTTTTACAACAGTTAAAAACACTGCTGCTTTAATTATAATAAGAGTAAGTTTTTTTAATGACTATTGTACAAAAACTGAAATTTTAATGTTCATTCCTTGGAAATTAAATATAGTTAAGAATACAATACTATCCTACCTTCAAGCTATAAAGAGTTTTTAAGATAAGATCTATTTTGAATCATAAGTTACAGATACATCGCTTATAAGTTTTAACACGGAGTTAAAATGAAAGAATTGCTTATACGCATTAATGTGAATCGTATTGGCAAAAAAGAAATTTTGGCACGTAGTTAAAAAATAAGAGTTGCTCATACGCATTAAGGTGAAACGTATTGGCAGAAGAAACGATGCTTTTAGCTGTCGTAACCTCTGCGTTGATAGTTGTTATTCTGTTCGTCTTATCTGAGGTCCTTTTACGAATTGCAAGGAATTTTGCTCCAGCAAATGAACTTGAGGGACCTACACTTAAACAGGATCTCTATCAAGGTGGAGAGACGGTACACGGTGTTAAAAGGCGTTACATGCCTGCTGTGTTCCAATGGGCCGCATATTTCTCTATTCTTCACGTTATTGTATTCATGCTAGCTACTACTTTCATATTATCATTAAAGACTTCAGCTGGCGCGGTAGATGTGTTCCCTTGGATGGCAGCGTATGTTATAATCGCTTTGTTCACTGTGCTTACCATGACTCGTGCGGCGTCTAAGCCCGAATACCAACATCCACCAAAATGACGAGGTGAAAAAATGGCTGATTTTCTAACAAGAACAGCAGTAAATGTTTTGACAAAATCTCCTTGGGTTATACATTTCAATGCTGGCGGATGTAATGGGTGTGACATTGAAGTTGTAGCGGTTCTTACACCACGATATGATGTAGAGAGATTCGGAATACTACTTCAAGGAACACCTCGACATGCAGACGCCATGCTTGTCTGTGGCCCAGTTACCCGTCAAGCTGAACCTCGGTTAAAACGGGTTTACCAGCAAATGCCTTGGCCTAAATTTGTTTTCGCAATTGGTCAATGTGCATGCACTGGAGCTGTCTATGAACAGACTTACAATACATGTGGTGGGGTTGACAAAGTCATTCCTGTCTCTTGTTATATTCCTGGGTGTCCACCAAGACCTGAAGAAATAGTTTTTGGGGTATATAAACTAATAACATATCTTCATGGTTTAGTTGCGAAGGAGAAGAAAAAAGCACCTGAACCAGAACCTGAGCCTGCACCTGAGGAACCAGAAGCACCCGAACCGACCCCGACACAGAAAGAATCTACTGAGGTTGGAGTTTCATGACAATGACGACTAGTAATGAACATCCTACCAGTCCTGTAATAAAAAGTGGTTCAGATAATCCGATGGTACAAAAGTTAGGTGATGCAGTAGTATCAAGTGAATGGAAATATCTCCGAACTTTACTGGTAGAAATAAAAACTGATCGATTTGTTGAGGTTATGGAAAAAATAAAGGAAGAAGGCATTACCCATCTTTCTACCATTATTGGCCTGGAATCTGATCGAGGAATTGAATTACTCTATCCTTTCTTTACAAACACAAAGGATGCAGTTGAGGCTGATAAATTTATGGTAAAGGTTATCGTTCCTAAAGAGAATCCTGAAATAAAATCTCTCGTAAGTCGTTTTTGGGGAGCGCAATTCTATGAAAGAGAAGTTTTTGATATTTTGGGAGTGAACTTCAGAGGTCATCCTAACCTTGAACGAATTCTAATGCCAGATATTATGCCGGAAGGTGTACACCCTCTCTTGAAGAAATGGACTCCAGAAGAACTTCAGAAAATACTGGCAGAAGCCCAACAAAAAGCTGAAGAAGAAGGGAAGTGTGGATGGTGACAAAAGAAGTATTTAATGGCGCAGTTGGTACACCACCTCCAACTGGAGATTTTAAAGTTCTAGTTGGACCTCAACATCCTACTCATAAGGAACCAATGCGTTGGACTTTTTATGTAACTGGTGAAAAAATTGAAGCAGTTGCTCTAAGACTCGGATATAATCACCGAGGAATTGAAAAAGCTTTTGAACAACGAACCTGGCTTCAAAATTTATACCTTGCAGAAAGGCTTTGTGGTATCTGTTCAAATGCCCATCAACTAGCATATGTCTGTGTAGCTGAAAAATTAGCCAATCTTTACGATGATGTTCCGGAAAGAGCTAAGTATCTTCGAGTGTTAGTTCATGAAATGGAACGAATTCATTCCCATATGTTGTGGTATGGTGTTCTAGGACACGATGCTGCTTTTGATTCGTTTTGGCATCTAGTTTGGCGTGATCGGGAGATTGTTATGGATCTCTGCGAGAAAATCACTGGGAATCGTGTGAATTATGCTTTTCCTACAATGGGTGGCGCCCGACGGGATGTTACTCCAGAAGAAGCAAGAGATTATATCAAAGACTTCAAAGAACTTCGTAAGAGAGTTCTAAAACACATTGATTGGGCTGAAAAAGAAAAGAGCTTTTATGTGCGTTTAAAGGATATAATTCCATTAAGCCGCGAAGATGCTCTGAAATATTGTGCAGTTGGTCCAACAGCACGAGCAAGTGGCGTTCCATTTGATGTTAGGAAGGATGATCCTTTTGAGATCTGGGACAAACTTGACTGGGAACGTGTTGTTTATCACGGTGGAGATCTCTACGATACCATGCGTGTTCGTTTAGATGAAACAGTGTCTTCAATTGATCAGTGCATTCAATGTTGTGAATGGTTGATAGACCATCCTGGTGACATTAGAATCAAATTTCCTGCCCGAATACCACCAAATGAAGCGGTTCATCACGTAGAAGCTCAACGTGGAGAAGACATCCATTATGGGAGATCAAACGGAACCGCAAAACCTGATAGATATAAAATACGGGCACCAACACTTGCGAATTTATCTTCACTCTGTTTCAGGTTGAAAGGTGCTTATGTGGCTGATATTCCAGTTGCAATTCGGTCAATTGATCCCTGTATTGGTTGTTGTGAGCGTATCGCAATTGTCAAAACCGATGAACGGAAAGCATACCTTCTAACAACAGATGAGATCCGCTTGAGAGGCCGACGCTTCTACAAATATGGTACCCGAATATTCTAGGAGAGGATCAAATGTCAGATGATTTAGTAATTGAATTCTTAAAATTTCTAATATTCCCCGGTGCTCTCTTTGTTATTCTGTGGAGTGTTCTTCTTGCTTGGTGGGATAGAAAAGTTTATGCTAAGATGCAGAATAGGATAGGCCCTCCTCTACTTCCAATTCCACAACCTCTTTATGATGTAATAAAACTCCTAGCAAAGGAAGATATTACTCCGAAAGATGTAGACAGGATTGGTTTTATTCTAGCACCTGCAGGATTACTATTAGTGGCAATGATCACAGCATTTTTTGTTCCTGTCTACCAAAATTGGGGATTAGTGTCTTTTGAAGGAGACATCTTTGTACTGATATTTCTACTTGCAGTTTTTGGGGCTCTCATCCTACTCATGGGTTGGTTTAGTAATAATCCATATACTGTGATTGGTAGTGGTCGAGCTGCAGCTCAAGAATTAGCATTCGAAATTCCCCTTGGGTTAGCCCTTATTGCTCCAATTCTTATCACAGGGAAATTCAGAATTCGTGAAATTAGTGCAGGAATGTATAAAGCTATATCAGACCAACCATTACTCCTTGTGTTCTTAGGTATCCTCTTCTTCGTAGCATTACTTTCAACAGTAGCTATCCTAGAGAAAGTACCTTTCGACACTCCCCTTGATGAGATGAGCATCGTTGGAGGATGGACTGCAGAATACTCAGGAAGAAAATATGGTTTTATCACATTAGCTGAACTAATTCTTGGGTTTACTCTCGTTGGTATAATTGCTGCGATGTTCTTTGGAGGAATTCCAGGAGAATTTGTCGCAGGAGAGTTCATTCCAGGTGAGATGTTTGAAGATATGGATCAAGAAATGATCTATGGTGTAGCAACAATATTATTCCTAATAAAAACTGCAATCATTGCATTTCTCATTGCTGGAATACGGGCATTACATGGTCGAGTTCGAATAGACCAAATGATGGACGTATTTTGGAAATGGTTAGTACCTATATCATTGTTCTGTGTACTTGCAGTTATGGGGATTGTTACATATGCCTGAGGAGGAACAAAAATGACTACAGATATTCCAAAATCAGAAAAATCCAAATCCGGTCTAGTAAAGATGGTTGGAGCCCTTTTTGGCAATCTTTTCAAACGAAAGAACACAGTAATGTTCCCCGCAGAGTATGTTCCCATTCCAAAAGGTTTTCGTGGATTCCCGTTTGTAACTCCAGAGAAATGTAATGGATGTAAACGATGTGTTCGAGTTTGTCCATCTCGGGCCCTAAGCATTGATGATACAGACGATGGGGGAAGAAAACATACAACTAACATTGCTCGATGTACTAGATGTCAGCAATGTGAAGAGTCCTGTCCAAATGATGCTATTCACCTTACTGTTAATGAGTTAGGGGACATTCTTCGGGCAGATGTTACAATGGACAGCATGGTACATGAGGTTCCATGTTTAGCCTATAAACAGAAGGAGGCTTCCTAAAGGGGATGATTAAATGGACCAAATTGTATTCTTAATATGTGCAGTAGCGATTATCTTTGCAATTTTAGCACTAGAAGCGAATCGACTAGTTCATTGTGTAGCCTTCCTTTGGGCTTCAGCAGTGTCTCTTGGTCTTTTGTTTTGGTACCTGGGAGCCTGGTATGCAGCAATTCTTCAATGGCTTGTGTACGCTGGTGTCCTAGTGATCTTGTTTCTGACTACGGTCAGTTTTGCGGAGGAGCCAGCCCCTGAAGCATAGGAGAGGATTGAAGTGAAAAAAGACTTGCCAATATTTGATAAAGAATTTGCAGGCAGAGTTTTGCTAGTTTTAGTGTTATTCGCGATGTTAACCCTTATCGTGAGTGTCTACCTTGACGCAATAACACTTCCTGTTCTAGGAACTGCATCAAGCTCAGCTGTTGCAAATCTTGAATCTCTCGACTATCTTTGGGGAAGTGAATATCGTCGAACAGATGTACTGATTCAGGCCATAATACTCCTAGCTGCTTCTCTAGCTGTTGCAGCACAGTTTCGCCACATCAAGAAGGAGGAAGTATAACATGGCAGTTACAGATCTTGATGTTGTTATTGCAACTGCATTTGCTCTGTTCTTTGTAGGTCTCTATGCCTTAGCAAGTAAAAAAGATGGTGTTCGAATCATCATGGGTATTGAAATCCTAGTAGGAGCTGTTAATCTATTGTTTATTGGCTTTGGATTCGTTGGCGATGCAAAAGCTCCAATGGCTCAAACTTTTGCCCTGTTATCACTTGCTATAGGTGGTGCGGTTGTTGGTTTAGCACTTGCTATTCTTAGTAACGTGTTTGCTCGGTATGGAACAATCGATACCTCAGAAACTAAGGAGCTACGGTGGTGAGAAGATGGCAATAATCATAGAAGAACCCTATAAATTATTTGATGCAAAGCTATGGGGAGAACTATGGTGGTTAATGATTGTCATACCATTCATTGGTGCAATCTTGACACCTTTCGTGGCAAAAATCTCTGGAAGACTTAGAGAACTA
>JAEOTI010000455.1 GCA_016839955.1 Candidatus Hodarchaeota archaeon
ATCTGACTTTTTAGAGATTTTATTTTGAATTTAGAGGTTTGTTAATTAGAATGAAGAACAAAATTTAGAGTATCTGAAAATTTTGTTAGCCTTACCATTAGAAGACAACGTTTGTAAAGTGATAGAACCTCATGATACATAGGACGAATTCTTACATCTTTTAAAAATCATAAAATGTCATAAAAAAGGTGCCCATTTTGACCTATGATGCATTATCAAGTTCTGATTCAACACAAGAAGAATTTTTGGCACCTTTCTTGATTATAGAAGAAAAAAATTTAAGGAGAGGACGTCCTGAAGCAATAGAACTTACAACTGTTCTATATCTCGCAAGTGTGATAGAACCCAGCCTTTCAGCCGGCTTAAAATATCTTACGCGAGTCTATTGGCCTTTTTGGTTAATAGGGTTTGATAGATCGGTGCATATAGTTGATGGATTAGGTAATCTTGTTAGTAGTGAAGTTTTTCCTTCACTTCCTTACTTAAAAAAAATTGAATCAGACCTTAGGGGAAATATTCGTCCAAAAACCCTTTATGAATTCCGAACTACCTTAGAAAAGCTTAGTACGTGGCCTTTACCTCCAGAAGAAGGAGATGCATTATTAGCGTTTAAAATTCCAAGCCCAAAACTCACGAAGTCACTTTTAGTGTTTATCGCAAATTCTAAACCTAAAAAAATCACTGAGTATCGCCTTAGGCCTAGAATAACGTCAATAGAAGCAAATAATATTGCATTAGATGCTTATAGGATCCTTTCTAATGGTATAGTTGGTCAAATTCAACAATCACTAAACCAAGTGCAAGAAGAAGTATCAAAATGGAAAGAAAAAGGAAACGATTTATTAAAAACTTTACGTGATGATTATCGAGATCAACTTAGCAAACTTAGGGCAAAGAGCCGTGAAAAAGTTAAAGAACTTGATGATCGTAAACGTTATGAGATTGAAGAAGTGAATAAAGAGCTTCTTTCTCCAAAAATTCCTTCTGTACCTTATCCTGAACTACAAACTTTTGTAAAAAAGCTCGATACAAATCTTCATGGTTTTAGGAAAGCAGATAGATTCCAAGATTATGAATTAGTATTAGATGTTCTCATAAATCTAGTCTTTGAATTCCATGAAACAACTCGAGACCTAGAATATGTCCTCGGAGGATATCTTGAGTCTCTACTCGAAATTAAGGAACAGTACTCTCGTTCAAAACAAGAAGTCTTTTCCAAGATTGAAAAAATTCATTCAAAATATGAAAAACAGATACAAAAGATTACTCGAGGAGAAGACCTTATCAAAGAGGATCACACCGAGAAAGACCGTCAGGGTCTACAAACTATTAAAGATATAGAAAACATATCTTCTTCATTAATCAAACGCCTTGAAAATTATTATCATATAGAACAAGAACATGCAGAACGACTTAAGGAAGAATACCAACTACCAGCTGTCCAATTTCCAAGAGATATTCGACCGGGACTTGGGGAAGTTAAACTCGTCTATATCCCTACCTATTTAGTCCAATGGCAGCGCCGTATGGTCTCTCCTCTGATAATTTATCCAAGGATAATCCATACAACAAAAACTGGTGATTTAGAATTTACTCCTGTTGAAGAAGCGGATCACATTGATTTGAATCCTTTTCTATCACAACCAAGGTTAATGGCTAATTCAACCTTAACATCTCAGAACGATCAAATACCAGACCTCATAAACGAAGGGTTAGACACCTTTGGTGAATGGATTAGTACGACTCAGGAAAATAAAATACGGGAACTAATAGAAAATAGGTCAAAAGGACAAAAATGACATTAAGACTTGCTAGGATCAACTTCTAGTGAAACGGAGTCCGTTCGGTTATTTTTTAACCGGTATCCTTTTCCATATTTTATGATTTCACCCTTTCTAACCATAATGTCAAGCTGTTTTAAAAGTGCAACTCTAGAAATCCGCAGGATATTACGTGAACCGAAAAGGTCTGGTTCTTTTGTTATTCTTATAATTGTTGAATAGATATCTTCAAACAAAGCATAAGGTTTTGGAAAATTCCCAAATCCCCCTTCTAAGAAACTCAAAAGGGCTAAACGAATCAGATTAGAATGTTTTACTGGTGTAGCGCCGGAGAAAAGTGAATTTTCTGAAAATTCCTTTGCATTTGTCTTTTTCATGAATTGATCGAGCGTCGCCATTTGGACGCCCCCCTTACTTTTTAGAAGTAAAGTTTCTCTTTGTTTATATATACTGTAGTTTATTTATAAACATGTGCAATACTGAAGGCACTCTAAAGGATTCAACACTATTAGATCGAATTTTAAAAAGAAATCACAAATCCGACAAAAAAGACCTTTTAGTGTAATAATGAGGGATTCTTTCCTTTTTCTAAAAAGAATTAAGAATTAATGATTACTCCTCTTTTCTAGATTGTAGGGAGTTTGGGTGCATATTTTTCTTTAAGTATCGTCCTTTTCTAGAACAATTTCCCTTGCTTTGTCTATCAGTCGCATTCTTGATTTCTTATGATTCTCAATGAAATCACTGGCAAGAGAGAGTAATCTTTTCTTATCAACTCCACACATAAGAGTTCCCGCTTTACAATTCTGACATATCTGTAATAGTTCTTTATCATCATCTAGAAAGAAGAACCGGTACAGATCATAGATTCTACAGACTTCTGGGACGCCCCCTAACTCCTTCTGCTCTGCTATGGTGGTTCTGCCGCCTGTATAAGTCATGCTGATTTTTTTCTGTAACATCTTTGGTTTTTCATAAAGGGTTAGTACTGAAAGAGGGTTTCGTTTAGCCATTTTATCACTCCCATCCAACCCACCAATCAATCTGTGAAAAGTAAAACCTGGGATATGGAAATTGTATTTTTCCTGAAATATGCCTTTTTTTGCTAAATCTCGGCATAATCTTGCGTGTGGGGCTTGATCTGCACCTATTGGTGTTACAGTAGGTATAGGTCCTCGTTTTAGCTGTGGTAGAAGTATGTCTCCTGTTTGAATTAAAGCAGACATGTACATTCCAAATGGTTTTTCACCATAAATTGCTTTCATCATATTGTAAGTTACATGAGAAGAAAAAAGGAATCCAAATCGTTGGACAAGAGGTTCAGTTGATTGACGAAAAACATAAGCATTTTCGAGATCTAATCCCAGAGCTAAAAGATCTGCAACATTTTCTATTGCATTCTCTTCTGCTTGTTCTAATGGTGTGCGACCATCAGCATAACTTTCAAAATCGGCAATTCCAAAAAAGACCTCTCCTCCTAACTTTTGAAAGTGAATAACTTCATTACAGGTGATCAAGTTGCCAATGTGGTATTCTGCAGAGCTTGGTTTGATACCTGTCATCACACCAAAAGGTTCATCGTTAATAATGGCTTTAACAACGGGTTCCAAACCTATATGTCCAAACAGCACATCTCTTTCTGGATTCATGTAATGGTGTTTAGCATGATCTGGAATGTGAGGAAGAACTGTAGTAGAAATTGGTTTTATCCCAAATTCGTCGATTAACCTTTGATAGTCTAGAACAGCTCCCCCAAAGGCATCAACAACCAATTCTTTTTCTTTTGTATCTTTATTCATTGAGAGACCGCCACTTGCTAAAATGTTTTAGTCATAATAAGGAGTAAGAGCAAAGATTGTGCTTTGATAAAAAAATGATTCATCCTGAGAATGGGAATCCTTCTTCCTTAGAAAATAGAATAGAACATATCGTGTAGAGTTTCGTTTTGCCATTCCCGGGACATCAGCAACCTTTCCACCTTTTTCACCTTGAAATAAATAATCATTTGTTTTAATCATTTTGTATTGGTGATGTAATGTTAATGGAGTTTTCATTGTGATGTCACACAATGATAGTAATTACTTCACAGTTAGTGAAATTTATAAGATAATTGCACACATAAATTCATGTGGATGTGATTATTTGGCGGACTCCTCTCAAGAGACTTTAACTCGCCCATCAATTTCTAATTTGGTTTCCGAGCTCTTAAAAAATGATCCTACATTAGTACATGAGCTTCAAAGGCGCGATAAATCTCAAAGGCATGTAGCAAAGCAAATTCGACGTAATATTCAAGAGAAATATAGTCACTTAGCTCCTGCTGAGGATAATGATGAACCTTGGCCTAAAGAAGGTGCTGTTGCTGTTGCTATTACTAGATTTTTAAAAGATCTCAGACGAAAGAAAGAAGATCCACAAAGAGTTGCAGGAGTTTTGGGAAAAGGGACAACCAAAATTGATGATGGATTACGCCATTATCTAATTAACCTTGGAGACGACTCAAAATTAGCAAAAGAAGTTCTCTGGAATTTATGCCAAGGGACTAAAGATGGTCATATGTCTTCGATCCAAATTAGTGGGAAAATAATTGAAGTTTACGTAAAAAAGCTGTCTGAAGAGAAATTTTTAGGAATAGTTGGAAAAAACGGCATAGAGATTCAAAAAATTCGCGATTCAGACCTTTCGCATCTCAAGCTACTCCTTCCTTCGCTTGCAGCGGAAGTACCAGGTGTACTAGCTCATGTTAGCTCCCTTCTTGCAGACCAAGGAATTAGTATCATTGATGTTTCAGTACATCATTCAGCTGAAGTTGTAGCATTAACATTTGTAGTTTCTGAAAAGCACGCTGCAAGAGGAAGGGAAGTATTAATGAAAGTAATAAATATGGGTTCACACAGAGTTAATTAAAAACTTATATCCTATTTTTCCATGTTTTAATCATGACCTGATGTGATAAAACAAGCTACTCTAGATTCCCTGAACGAAATATCTAATAGAACTTAGTGTTTCAAATACTATCAATAGTGTATCAAATAATTCATAACAAATTTTCAAGGCAGTCTCTCCAAACTATTTAAGGACAACTCCCCTACTCAACTATGAGAGAAAAAGAAATGGCAGTGAGTTGTCGAACAGAACAAATCTGGCTGAGACCGACTCCAACGCTACGAGCATTAACCTATTTGTCCAAGAATCTCTACAACGAAGCAAATTACCTGGTTCGACACTGGTTTATTAAGAATGGGGAGTGGATCCGTTATAATACCTTGAATTGGCTTCTTAAAGATGTCCAACAATCGAAAAATTATAAGAGCTTACCTACTCAAACTGCTCAACAAATACTACGAATTCTCGACAATAATTGGCTCTCCTTTTTTTAAAAGTATCAAAGACTGGAAAAAACACCCTAAAAAGTATCTTGGTCGACCCCGCCTTCCAAAATATCGGAAAAAGAAAGGTGAATTTCTATTACCATTCACAAATCAACAGGTACGACTCAATAATGGGTTTTTTTACCTCCCCAAAGCTATTCTGAAGATTAAAACACGAATAAATCACAAACTCAGAGGAGCTCAGATTCTTCCCCAAGGAATTGGCTACTTGCTAGAAATCCTTTACGAGGGAGATACTCCTCAATTACAATCTCAACAGAACAGAATTGCGAGTATTGATTTAGGACTCGACAATCTTATAACTTTAGTAAATAACATTGGATCACCACCAATTGTTATTAATGGTAAGAGTATAAAAGCTTTAAATCAATTTTATAACAAACGTAAGAGTCGTCTACAAAGCATTTATGATAAAATTGGAGTTAAGAATTCTAAAAAACAACAAAAAATGTTCCTAAAACGAAAAAAACAAATAAAAGACCGTTTACACAAAGCAAGTCGCTTTGTGGTTGATTGGTGTCTTAAAAACAACTTTGATACTTTAATAGTCGGCTACAACAAAAAATGGAAACAAACCATCAACATGGGGAGGAGGAATAATCAGCATTTCGTGACAATCCCTTTTTATATGGTAATAAAGCAGTTAGAGTACA
>JAEOTI010000456.1 GCA_016839955.1 Candidatus Hodarchaeota archaeon
AGAACCAATAGTTTCAGCAATTTCGAATAATGACTGATAAGCTGGAAACTGTACAATAATCTCATCTCCAGGGTTAAGAACTACATTCATAAAAGCAAAAATCCCTTCTTCGGCTCCTGAAAATGCTAATATTTCTTCTTTGGAAACTTCTTTGTAGAGAGTTGAGATTGCACTTCTTAATTCAGGACTACCTTGGGAATCAGTGTAGCTCAATTTGAGTTCCTTAAACTTATTTTCAGCTCCCTTTTCTAATTGTAAAACCTCTTCAACTGAAAAAGACTCACAATCCGAAGCACAGAGAAGATGAGGGATTTCAAATTCATACTTAGCAAAAAAACGCTCTATCAGAAATTCTTTAATTTTCATTAAACTCATGCAACCCGTTAATAATTACCTGTATCTCTAAATATTGATTTCCACCCATGATATGATGTTTTCCATAACGATATTTTTTTTATCAATCAGATTTTCCAATTCTTAGCTAAATCTATTAAATCTATCGATGTAATTGCTTGTTTCGATGAAATTTATACAAGAAATAGACATCTGCATAAGAAATTATGAATGTAGTTTATTTCATGGAGCAAAAAATCATGTTTCATAACATACCCCACCTGATTACAAAAAGAATGAAAGAGTTAATTGACCTAGATTCTCAAGATCGTGAAAATGGAACGCCTTTATTAGAAAGACTGAGACAAATTCCTCCAGATTCTGGAAAATTCATTTCTCTCCTTGCAGCTAGCGCTCCTAAAGGTGAAATTATTGAAATCGGGACAAGTGCTGGATATTCTACGTTGTGGCTAATCCTAGCATGTAAAAACGTTGGTAAAAAGGTCAAAACCTTTGAAATGTTACCAGAAAAGATAAAATTGGCAAAAGAGACATTTAAAACTACAGAAGTTGAACCACATGTAGAATTGATAGAAGAGGATGCAAGAAAACATTTAAAACATATAAATAACGTAGCTTTTTGTTTTTTAGATGCAGAAAAAGAGTATTATGAAGAATGTTATAATCTAGTAATTCCAAACCTTGTAAAAGGGGGATTATTAGTGGCAGATAACGTAATAAGCCATCAAGAGGATTTACAACCATTGTTGGAGAAGATAATTGTTGATAAAAGAGTGGATTCACTGATTGTACCGATAGGAAGTGGGTTACTCCTTTGTCGGAAACTCTAATTCAGACTCAGCAAGAGTAACGTTTTTCTAATGTTCATTAGTTTTCATGGGAAAAAACAACTCTTTTGCAGAGATATTCATGACATTCGTTGTTTAATCCCTACCCAATTTCGAAGCTGACTAATATGGCCAACTGAATGAAAGAGAGTTTGGTGAATTGCGCCAGCAATAGTTGTCGTGCCTCCCCATGGGAAATGAAATTCGTCAGTTAGCTTTTCTACAGGCAATTTTTGAATTGATTTTATCATCCTTCCCACTGAGATATCAACATCCATCTTTGGATCTTCGCATGATTTAAAGAGAGTTGGATCATCTAAAAACCAATTACCAGCATCTTCGAATATTGATTTCAACGTGTGATAAAATGTTTGCTTTACTGAAAATTCATTTTCATTAATCCGATATTCCCAAGCATTTGCTTCATCTATAGTCTGCACAGTTGCATTTGCTTGGTCTCTCAAATACTCCCATGCCTGTAAAAAAACACTGATAGAATTCATTTGACACTTTTTAGTTTAGAATCTCAATATAAATTTACTGAGAAATAGTTAAATCTATCTTGCTAGATAAAATAACGATCCTTTTCACTCCTATGTGTGAAGATCTGTATTAAATACCAGTTGTTTTGGTAAATTTGGTTTTAAAGTATTAACACCCTCTACCTGGACTTGAGCAAGATCAATGACGAATTTATTTGAATCAAAAACAGCTCGAAGCTTTATTTTGCTATTACTGAATTGTAGAATGATTCTGTGGGCATCTGTGTAAGAAATGTTAGTTTGTGCGACGTATTTTTCTTTAATTATCTTTGAGAGAATTAATTCTCTATTAAGCTGTATCCATTTTTGCTCTAACGAAGTTTCATTTGTTTTAGCAGCGTTTGATTTATTTTGTTCTCTCTTCATGTGCAACAAACTCTCTAAGTTACCATTCGCTCAGATTTATATCGTATTTCTTATGATACATTATGTCCAATACAACAATTCAATAGAAAGGTCCTCGTTTGTTCTGATCAATCATCTTTTTCAAATATTGAACAGTTTTCCAGATTTCAATATATTGGTTATACAAAGGGGAGGGAGAAATTCGAATAACATTGGGTGGAAGGTAGACAGTAATGATGTTACAACTCTCCTTTAAGTATTCATGGATGAGAAGGGCTTCATTATGTTCCAAAGCAATATGACCAGTTCTATGTTCAGGTTTACGAGGTGTCCCAATCGTAAAATTATATGGATCACCAGTAAGATAATTTTCAATTAAAAATATTAGATAAGATGTCATTTTAACTGATTTTTTACGAATTTCATCAATTCCCGCTTGTAAGATTAATTTTAATGATCCTTCTATTGGAGCGGAGCACAGTATATTCGAACTTGATATTTGAAACCCTCCTGCGGATTTTTCATGTTCAAAATCAAGTAACATATCGAACTGTTTATCCTTTACATAGCCAAACCAACCTGTTAAGCCAGGCCCGATATTAAAATGCTTTTCATTAACATACAAAAATGCTGTCCCCCCTGGGCCTGCATTCAAATACTTATAGCTACACCAAAAAGCAAAATCAACATTCCAATCATCAAAAAAATGGGGTACTACTCCAACGCTGTGTGAACAATCCCATCCGATAATAATTTCTCGATTATTTGCTTCTTTGGTGATCCTTTCCATATCCAAGAGCTGGCCACTTCTGTAGAGAGCTGATGGTAGCAAAATTAATGCGATTTGATCATCATTCATGTGATCAATAATTGTATCTGTCTCCAATGTACGACCATCCGAACTTGGGACAAGAATAAGATGCTCTTCAGGATCCATATTTTTCAGTTTAATCT
>JAEOTI010000457.1 GCA_016839955.1 Candidatus Hodarchaeota archaeon
AAAGATTTGACAACATCTTTGCCAAAGTAATTTTTGAGATACTCTGTTGCCTTTATTCCTGTACAATGACTAAAATAAAGTTCAGGTTTATTGTATTTCTTTTCAAGCTGTTGTGCAACATGTTCAAGATCTTTTTCTTCAGATAGAGCTATAAGGTGAGTTCCTCCAATTATTTTCTTAATTTCCAAGTTAGGATGAATCTCCTTAGCTCTTTCACAAATATTTAGTACTCCTGCATGTCCACAACCTAATATTAATACCATACCATCCTTTGTTCTTAGAACAAGTGAAAGGTCATCATAAAGTTCATCCTTAATGTACTTCTTGTCAATCTGAACAACTAGACTGTCATTTTTGCTGTGTTTTTCAGAATACTGATTGATTTCCCCAGTTGTTGTGAGAATTGGAGTCAATTCATAAGGTTCTGTGATTTCAACAAATTGAAGTTTGGATTTTACTTTGTCCGATAAGCTGGGAAAACCAAAATTATACAAACGATATTTGAAGTAGGCTAAAATCCTTAGAATTGGTTTTTTGACTCTACGTTTTTTAAACGAATTTGGATGTCCAATCAGTTTCAAAATTGGTGCGTCTTCACGACTTGTAACAAGAGCTTCAAGACCAAAAGTGTGATCATAATGACCATGACTTAGAACAACTAAATCAATGGTTTTAGGGTCAATATCAAGTATTTGCATATTGTTGAGGAGAATTATACCTTGATCCCCTGTATCGAATAGGATTTTTTTATCATTAATATCTATTAGATAACTCAAACCATCTGAAGATATGAAATCTTTATCTGGTTGTACATATTTATCAACTATATTCGTAAGTTTAACTTGCATGTTATAATCAATTAGAGAAAGACGTTTCGATTTATATTTCTATCTCAATCACATTGAAAGGAGAGCAGAAATTCTTCTTAAATTGGGTAGAAATACTTGTATGACAATTAGATTTTTATCTTAGTGAGAAAAAAATTGAACTATACAACTCTTGGAGTTGGAGATTAAAATGGATAAAGGTGAAATTATTTCGATTTTTGGTACACTAATTGCGGTTGCGGTTGCTACTGGACTTGCATTTGCTGGAAGTGTAAATGGTATAATTGCATTTGCTGGACTTCCCTTGTTTGCATTCTGTATAATCATAGCATTTGTAATCCAATGGATAGTATTTATTCCTTCATACATATTTAAGACGGAAAAATTCTTTGATTTAACTGGTGCAATCACATATACTACATTAGTTGTTTTAGCACTAGTATTAGGACAACAATATGATCCCAGATCAATAGTAAGTCTGGTCATGGTTGTAATTTGGGCTGCCAGATTCGGTTTCTTCCTATTTAGAAGAGTGATGAAAGCAGGAGAAGATAAACGGTTTGAAGAATTGAAGAAGTCTTTCCCCAAGTTTTTAATGACCTGGACTCTGCAGGGTTTGTGGGTGAGTTTTACACTAGCAGCTGCATTAGCTGCACTTACGGTAGTACAGACTCCTTCCTACGATGCTTTTGATTGGGTAGGTTTGATAATAGGGGGTTCAATCTGGTTACTTGGATTTTCGTTTGAATCGATTTCTGATTTTCAGAAAAGTAAATTTAGGTCTAAACCAGAAAACAAAGGCAAATTTATAACCTCCGGTTTGTGGTCTATCTCTAGACATCCAAATTATTTTGGTGAAATAGTTATTTGGATAGGAATGGCTCTAATTGCGTTACCTACACTTGAAACCTGGCGGTTTATAACCCTAATTTCTCCAGTATACGTATTCTTACAGTTAACATTGATAAGCGGAGTTAATATGTTAGAAAAACGTGCTGATAATAAATGGGGCGGTCAAGAGGATTATGAAGAATACAAGAAAAATACTGCAGTTCTGATTCCTTGGCTACGTTTTAGGAAGTAGGAATCTTTTACTTCTTTTTCCTTCTATTTTCTTCAAAAAGTGTTGTTACAAACTCAATAGCAGGAACAATTCCTTGTATTTCATTTAAGTAATTTTTGTCACTTTTACTCAAACCTTCGTATTCTAGTGCTCTTCTCAAAACTGCACGTAACAATAGTTGATCGAAAAATGGAATGTCTGAGAACATAATGTAAATTTCTTGAGCAACTAAGCAGTAGCATTCACCTTTGCACCAACAGCACATATTGTCAGCTGCTAGAATTGCTAAGGGGAAATTTGCGGGTCTGAAATAAAGTGATAAATCGATCACAGCTGGAGGTTCTTTATTTGAGAATAAAATATTGCTGGGGTCTCCTTGAATTAATTGAAATGGTAAGTTCAAAGGCTCAATAAAATCGATCAATTGCTCAATCTCATTCATAATGCGTTTGTGGCATTCTATTGGTTTTTCTCCCCAAACCATTTTATCAGCGACTGCCCACGGATCAGTTCGTTTAATCATGTATTGTGGAAAAGGTTCGTTCTGAATTGCTCTATGGAAATCCTGTAGTACTTCTCTCTTAATTGCCAAATGCTCGGTACCTTCTAGCATTTCTCCTTCAAGGAACTTATGAGCTCCCCAGTTATTGAAAAGATAATTTTCCTTATCTGTTTTAATGAATTTTTGAAGCCTGAAATTGGTTGGATTCAATCTATCTACAAGACCCGCAATCCACGTAAGCTCTTCCTCTTCTGTATAGGGGTAGTATTTCAAGACTGTATCATCTACTAAATAGGTTCTCCCCTGACCTCCTGAAAGAAACCTTACCTTTCCTTCAAGCTTAAAAGCTCCTAATACAGCATTAGGTGGTCCTGAATATTCTCGCGATGAATGCATTGGGGTAAGTGCTTTCAAATACTTTTGAACTTTCTCTTTAATTTTGTCTCGGGACAAAAATACTTTTAAATAATTAGGAGAATCATTTATTGTCTCGAGACGAAAAGGTGAATCATATGAATGATGAAGAAAAGAAAGCACGTGGAAGACCAAGAAAATATGAAACAGATGCAGAGCGAAAAAAGGCCTATCGTGAGCGTCAAAGGGAATTACAAGAAAAGCTAGCAACACGTGCTCAAAGAATAACTGAACTACAAGGAAGAATTGATAAAATGGAAAGA
>JAEOTI010000458.1 GCA_016839955.1 Candidatus Hodarchaeota archaeon
GTAAAACCTCAAGTTTTTCTTCGATTTCTTTAAGAACCACTCCTTTATGCTCAGCAGTAATCTCATTTTTACAATGTGGACACTCTGCTCCTTCTTCAAGTTTTTCTAATTCTGATCTAGTTTCTTTAGTCAATGTAATAGTCTGTTTAATACTTGCTTGCTTTTCAATAATATTTTTATGTTGCGATTGTGAAACATCAAGGTCTGATTTTACTTTCTTAAGTTCTTCTTCAAAATTTCTCTGAGAAAAGGATGCTAAATCTTCTTTCCAGGTTTTAGATTTCATTTTACATTTTGTATTAATTTTATTTAGTTCTTTTTGATCTTTTTTTATTTTTCCTTCCATTTCTTTCTTTTGTTTGAGAAACTGATCTGCTTTCGTTTTTAAACCTTCAAATGATATCAATTTCTCGTCAAGACTCTTCTTGTCTTTCTCTAGTAAGACAAGGTCGTGGTCTACCTGTGTATCCTGGTTCTCATCAGCTAATTTAAGAAGAGTAGGATAATATTTGTTAATAATGGCTGCCCGTTCTTTTATTTCTTCTTTTACATCATTTACATCCGTAATATGTTGAGTGATTGAATCAGTAACGTTCTTTAGATTTTGAGCTTGTGTTTCTAGTTTTGTCTTTTGTTGTGATTGTTTTTGTTCTTTAGTAGTCACTTTTTCTAATTCTTTATTTAATTCTATCAATAATTGAGATACTTTATCTGGAGTAATTTCTGGTGGGAGCTTTTTCCAGTCTTTTGATACTTTTCGTGATTCTTGATTAATTTTCGTTGAATAACTTGACAAATTACTTTTAATTTCAGATAAGGTGTTTTTTATATCTCGTATTTCAAGGACAACTTTGTTTTGTTCTTCAAATTGCTCAGTTATTTTCTTTAATCTTTTCTCAGTTGTTTTTTCATCCTGAATTGCCTTTTTTAGATTACTTTTTTCTCCTTCTAATTGTTTTTCAACCTCTGGAATTTTTTTAACTTCTACATCTAATTCCTTTACTTTGTCTTTTAAAGAGTTAATCCCTTCCTCAAGAATGTTATTTAAAGGTTGAAGATTAGAATGAGCTGTTTCGTATCTGTCAAGTCCTAAAATTCGACCAAAGAGTTTCTTTCGTTGGCCAGCTTGTTGAGATACAATTTCAGCAATTTCTCCTTGCGCTATGTATATTACATTACGAAATGTATCCTTATCTGTTGAAAGCAGCTCTTTAATGCTATCAGTTACAGTATTTTGTTTTTCAGCTATCAATTGACCATTCTTTTTCAAAGTAGCTTCAGCAGAACCAACAATTCCGTTTTTACGTTTAGCTTCATACTTATCTTGATTGAACATGAATTTTAAGCGTACTGTAAATTGATTAGTTCCCCGGCGTAGTAATCCTTTAATTCCACGACCAGAATCATCATGAAATAAAGCATAGAGAACTGCTTCTAAAAGGGAGGATTTTCCACTGCCATTTCGTCCAATCAGGACATTATATCCCTTTTCAAAAGGAATTTTTTGATTTACATAGGATTTGAAGTTAGTTAATTCTAATTCTTGGAATTCTAACATTATTCAGTCTCCCCCACTTCTTGAAAGTATTCCTGATAGCGTTCTCGTATGCTATCAAACTGAGATTCCTCTGCTAAAGGAAGGACATCTTCAATCAGAGAAATAAATGGATCTAATTTTGATACCGGAATATCAAATTGAGATTTTAATACATCTTTTAGTGCAGCTCTTTGATCCGTAGATGAATACCTCCGGATTTCTGGAATTTCAAATCGAGGATTGATTGTTACTCGTAGAGCTTTTGGAGCGTATTGACTATAACTTCCCCAATTAGGAACTGGTGTTTCATCTAGGATTAGTTTTCCATTAAAGATAAAATTCAAAATTGCTCCTTCTTGATCATGTTCTTGGATTGTTTGTTGAATAAGAGGAATAGCATTTTTTACATTGATTTCTCCGAGATTTTTAGAAATACGATTTTTTGGTCGTATAGGTGGGAATGTCAGAGGTTTGACAATAATATCATCTTTTCTTTTGGGAAGGGATGATTCTGCTACATAAATTCGTCTTTCCTGGACTTCCCAATCAACAGCAGTTCGATGTTCCGTGCTTCCAGGGCAATAAATCTTTCTTTCTGCGTTTTCCCACGGAACATGATAATGACCTATGCCTATGTAATCGAAACCGAGTTGAGCAATTTCATAAATTGTAACATCATGGACTGGAGCCATTCCTTCTAAATAGGCATGAAGCATGAGAAGATGAGGGACGTTAGGAAATTCTTCTAATTTTGATTTTACTTCAGAGACTAAATCCTGTAACTTGATTGGAGTACGTTTCCCATAATAGCGAAGACCAGAAATCAGAGCTATAACATCATCCTTGTCTTTTACTTCAACAACTTCGTCAAATATATAATTAATAAGTCCTAGATCCTCTAGAAGATTAAGAACGTCACCACCTTCACGTTTACTGGAAGCATAAGAAGAATCATGATTGCCAGCAATAACAAAAACTGGGATTTCGTGTTGTTGATATAAGCTAAGTATTTTCAAAGCTTGACGAAGTTCAGGTGCGCCAGGTCGATAGTGTTCGAATAAATCACCAGTTATAATCACAAAATCAGGTTGTTCATCAAGGATTAATTTTGTAGCTTGATGAAATGCATCACCAAAATCCTTTAGACGTTCAAGAAGATTATATTGACGATAACCAAGATGAACATCAGAAATATGACACCATCGAACACTTTTTCGCATCCTTACAC
>JAEOTI010000459.1 GCA_016839955.1 Candidatus Hodarchaeota archaeon
ACCAGCTCTACCTGCCATTTGTTCAAACATGGCTATACTCATAGGGCTGAAGCCTACTTGGGTTTCACAGATAATAACTGCTCTAGAGGGTAAATTAATACCCAAAGAAAGTGTTGGAGTACTGATGACCAAAGGAAGAATCCTTTCCCGAAATAATCTTTCAATTTCCTTTTTTTGGTTATCTCTTAAGTGGGCATGATGAAAGCCCACACCATTTCGTACAGATTCAAGTAAAAGAGCGTCTATCGTATGCATTTTATTATATTCTAATTTTTTTGACTCGATTTCAAGTCTTTTTCGTTGATCCTTTTTGATAATGTAAGCGATGCTATTACCAATTTTTTTGGCAAGGCTACTTGTTTCTGGAACGTTTCTTTTGAAAACTAAAACTTGTCCATTGTTAAGATAAATATCTCTAAAAATGTCAATAACAGCTTCTGCTTTATCAGAATAAACCTTTACTACTTTAGTAAGTGGCACTGGACGATCTTCACTTTGAATCCATTTTGCATTAATCCATTCAGCAAGGAATTCAATATTTGAGATTGTAGCAGACATTCCTATAATTTGCCCATTAGGATTAAATAACAAAAAAAATGCAATAATAGATTCAAGAATTAATCCTCGTCTTTGATCTCCTATAAGATGAATTTCATCAACAACAATTGCTGAAATTTGGTAAATAATCCTGGGATTTTTATTTAAAATAGAAAAGAGTCGTTCTGGAGTTGTTATTAGGATTCCTATTTTGTTTGGATCAAAATTTGAAGGAAGAAATGAATAAATTTCAACACCATACTTATTATAAATCAAAAAATCCGCTTTTTTTTCTTCTAACAATGATAACATCGGTAAAAGATAGATGCATAATTTTGTTTCACGGTCTGAGAAAAGATGTAAAGATAATATCATTTCAGCAACGATAGTTTTTCCGCTATTAGTTGGAGCTGAAATTATTACGTTTTCTTCATCTTGAATGAAATTGTTTTTGAAAGCTTCAAGTTGTAAAGGTAGAAGATGAGTGATATTTCGATCATTAAGAATGTTCCGCATTTTTATTGGCAATTTTTGCATTTCTTTTCTTTGAAATATGAGCAACTCCTTGCATGATTTTTAATTAATAATTTTTATAATTTTTTTCCATTGTTAGTTTGATCTTGAATTAATGAGTATTCAAGATAAAATCTTTATTTTTGAGGAGTGATGTAGAATGAGTAATGAAAATGAAAAATTTTTGTCTAGGTTAAGATTATTCAACGAGAAAGCAGAGAAACTTCAAAATTTATTTCTCATTAAGTTTATGTTTAATCGTCCTTCATGTATTGAATTTTCTTATAAAAAAGGTGAAGGAGCAAAAATCGAGTTATGAACACCTGATTCAGAAGCGTATCCCAGTATCCCCGTTTCTGAACCTATCCAGCTTACAAGAAAGGAGAATAATATTTTTATTTAGATAGAAGACGAAGAACGAGAGTTTTTCAAAATATAATTTGCTCTCATTAACCCTCCTGAGTTAAATACTCTCTATCATATTACCAAATGTTGTGAAGTTATTTCTGAGTTATCATTTATTTAAGGGTGAAATGGATGAACCCCTTTTTATTAAAAGGAATTACTCTCCTTAAATCCATATAATAGCTTGAACAAGATCACATTCAATGGTTCTTTTTCATTAAAAACACAGCAATCAGGAATATTGGGAAAAGTGCTAAGGGAAGGAGATAAGGGAATTCTTGAATGACGACCGAACTAGGGGTATAGGTTGTATCCCAGAGAGAAACATTTGTGCTACCCGCATCTAAACATTCGAGAAGGGAATCATTGTCTAAATCCCACCACACACTCCGTCCATAACCTTTGTAGAGGGTAGTTGTCGCAAGGACCTGCTTATCATCAAGATCAATGGTATATTTCGTATAATTGTTGTCAGAACTTTTCATGACAATAATATCAATATCACCATCACCATTAATATCGGTAGGAGAGAGATCACCTGAGGTGGGCTCAATTGTGAAAGCAGGGAACACTACATTCCCATAAATGCTTTGTGCAGGTAAAGTCATACGATCTATTTCCTCACCAGTAGTGGGATTATAAACCACCACATCATCATCTACCGTAGTATAAAATTGTTGATAGCCAGCACGTTCAGTATCAATAAAACAAGATTCTGTATCGAAAAAATGTTCAGTCTCATTACGAATAAAATCTCCTGTAGTTCCATTAAGAAAATACCAGAGAATGCTCCAACAAGTAAATATAATTGGCATTTGATCTGCAACATACCATTTACCCCCATACATAGTTTCAAATTCTCCTGTGGTATTCCAATTCCATAGCTCAGAACCGTCTGAGCCATTAAACACACATAAATACGACCTATCTCCTTTAAAACCAATATGAAAAATGTCCATAATACCATCCATTGTAGTATCAGTAATTTGGGTTCGAAAATAGTAACTTGACCCAGATTGAGAGCCCATCAAACCTGAAGTATTCCAAAGAATATCTCCAGAAAGGGCATCTAACACCCAATAGTATGCTATCTCAGTAGAGATATCATGATCATAAACAAGGATTTCTGAAAAATTATCTTTATTGATATCCCCAATCAATTCAAAGGGTTGAAGGTCGTCAAAAGCGGTATGAACTTCTTGTCGCCATTCCTCTGTTCCATTCTTTCCATTAAACGCTACAATATTTCCACTATCCGTTGCTATAACTTCATGAATTCCATCATTTGTAATATCTTCTATAGAGAGAAACATCCCCCAACTATAAGAACCAGAAAAAGAATTATTCCAAATTAAAGAATGTCCTGGCGTACTAGATCGTGTTATAATTGAACCATTCGTATAAAATACAAGGATGTCCCTTAATGAATCATTATTAAGGTCTTTTACAATATTAAAATCAGCAATGCCTGAAATTGTTTCTGAATATAGTTGTGTTCCGTTTTTTCCACTAAAAACAGTGAATCTTCCAATATCACTTCCAGAGAGATAATATAGGAGCACATCTTGAACATTATCCTCATCATAATCTAACTGAATTACCTCATCTCCCCTTAACCACGAACCACTGGATGACCAACGTAATGAAATTGAAAGAGAATTACTTGTTTGTGTAGCAGCAGAACTGGTAAAACAACAAAAGGATAAAACCAGAATAATTATGGTCAAAAAGATTATTTTTCTTTGCATTTATTACTACTCCATCTCCAATGGGATTGTTAATCACATTTCTTTCCTATAAGAAAGAACATACCAGCAGTGTCTAAGTGAAATTTCTTGTTTAACATAATTTCAATTCGACTAAATTCATGCCTATGGGTCGTAATAAACTCCCACAGATCAGAATTGCGAAAAATCTCTGCATAGCCAGTTCCATAAACGTCAATAATCTGAAATCCTGCATTACTAATAATTTCACGAAATTCTTCAATAGTGTAAAGGGTATTACTGCGCTCACTGATCAATTTTGCTTCCTCTAGATGGTCTGGAGGAGTAAAGATACCTGAGGCATTAGATGAAGCTTTTGGAAGAGATCTTGTAATTCCTTGAATAATTCTGTTTCTGAATGTATTTCATAACCTCGACTAAATTGAACTGTATCCTCTGTGAAAAATTCCCGATAAATGACCTTCTCAGAATTTGTAGGAAAGTCCAATAAATTATCAGCTTTGGGGTTTACAATTTTGCCAATATAGTACTGCTTCTCCTTTGGGGGACATGCAATAGCATCTAAACCTAATGATCCACCATCACGGAGAACTCGGTATATTTCTTCAAGCATTTGCATTGGATCATTAGTATAACTTAATGGTGCTCCCCGACTAAAGACCACATCAAATTTAGCATCTGGATAAGGGAGTTGGGTCACATCCCCTACATCTAAAGTAATTTTTTCTTTTAATTCTGCATTTTTCACATTTTGTTGCCCAAGTTCAATCATCTTAGGAGAAATGTCAATTCCTGTTATGTGAACATTAGCTGTTGAGAGCATCTTTATTACATTTATTGCACATTGTGCGGTTCCACAGCCTAGTTCAAGTGCTTTCTTGGCATCAGATTCTCGTAATGTTTGACTAATAAGCAAATCGATGGTATGATAATAATGATAGTGAGGACTTTGTTTTGATGTAATTGTAGCATCCCAGGTTTCTGCTACATGATCCCAGTACTCTTTATCTTCGTACAATCTGAAAAAATTCCTTCTAAAAGTTGTTAGTAATTATCTCATTCAAATTTTTTAAAGAATTGCCAATTTCGTCTTTCGCTTTTATTAGGTGTGACCTCTTAGGCAAAAACCATGTTTTGAGAAGCTTAGAAATTTTGTATATTTCCATTGAATTGTAAATCAAACAAATTTCGATATTTCCTGTTGGTTATTGTTAAATTACTGTTGAATTATGTTAGATACTGTTCACTACTGTTCCAAAAATGAAACATATATAAATGAAAAGCATCATAATGATGTCAGAAATGGTACAAGAAGATGATGATCATGGATCAAAAACATCTGATTATAATGAATGAGATTGCGCAGAAGAATCCAGTATCCCTACGAAAACTGAATGCGTTGATTCATGGTTCCCCTGAGCGCGCGCTGTCCACCACTAAACGAAAAATCGATGATTTAAGATTAATGGGATTGATTTCTCAAGTTGACCTTAGTCTATCTTTGAAAGGTCAGTTCTTCCTTCGCCAGCAGACTAGCTTTTTCCTAAAGTGGTTAGCGGTCGCTGCAGAGTTGTCGACAGGAGATGGATGGGTCTCTACCATTCCATGGCGAGAACGATTACGAGAATTAAATGACAAAGCGGTCCAGCATCAATTACACTACCTCTTGAATGGTGAAACTGCTGCAACCTTGTTGTCTGATGAATTTCAAACTACAAACCGAGTAGTTTTTTTGATCAATGAGCAAGACATGGAAACATGGTTAAAAATCTTCAGTGATCTCAACTTTCAGCAACCAAGAGGACGTGAGATCTTTAACGTCGTTGTCTATCCTGTTCCCCTGTTACCCACAAAGAAAGTAGTAACGTTTAAGGACTTGAAACTACCCGTGGTCACACCTGAACGAAACCTAATAGAATCGTTGGTCAAATTTGGTCGAGCCATAACTGATGCAATCTACTTGTACCATCGGTATCGTGATGAAATGCCATTTACAATTAATGGTCTAAATAACCTAGATACAGACATGTATGCAGAGGTTCTCCAGAAATTTAAACCAGAATTCGTTTTTCGCTACACCAACAATTCAACTATCGTCTCATCATAAGGTAATAGGAGAGAAAGAGAACATTTTCATTATCCGATATCAGAATTAAAATCGTATGAAAAACACTCAAATTAAATCCTGGGTACTATAGAAAAGAATGATTCCCTTTCCCTTCCTTAATCTACATTAAAACATTAAATAAATCATTATCTACTGCTAGTTGGATAATTCAGAAGTCTAAATTCTTTTTCTTATTATCAAAAAATAATGTGTCAGTGATCAAAAGGTTTATTTATAAAGTACCTGTCAGTTAACTAAATAATCAATTATAAAGAAAGTGTCAGTTAGATTTTTTTTTCATTGGAAGTGTATAAAAATTAGTCATGAGTGGTTGAGAAGACTACGGGAACAAAATCCATGGTGGAGTAAAGAGATAGCTATCAATAATGACCCTCTAATTCAAAGATACAATCAGGGACCAGTTCACTGGATTCCTGCACTATTTCATAAAATACAATTAAATAAAGGACTCATTCTAACTTTAAGAGGACCCAGACAAGTTGGAAAAACAACCTTAGTGAAATTACTTGTTAAAAAACTCCTTGAAGAAGTTTCAGCTCGAGATATTTGTTACATGGCATGTGATTTAGTTGATTCCCCTCAGAACCTTGTAGATTTAATTAGATCTTATCTTCGCTGGCGTGAAGAAATCAATCCAGAGCTACAAGGTTATCTATTCCTTGATGAGGTTTCAGGTGTTACAAACTGGCAACGGGGGATTAAAAGTCTCATAGATGAAGATGTATTAGGTAACTATTGTGTTTTATTAACTGGGTCAAACGCTTTAGCTTTAACTGGAGGTCCTGAACTTCTTCCGGGACGTCGGGGAATGAGTACAGATCCTATTGATAAAATCCTTGTACCTATGAAATTCTCCGAGTATGTGATGATAAGAAATTCTGAAATAAAAGAGCTACTTTGGGATCACCCGATCCATGGTAATATTTGTATTCAGGGTAATCGTGAAGAAATTTGGAAAAAACTTCTTGAGGGGCACACACCAGCTTGCATTCAAGATTTTAAATTGTTTAACGATAGATTATTCCAACTCTTCAATGAATACTTGATCACAGGTGGGATTATTAGAGCACTTCAAGAATATGTTAAAACTTCCAAAATCTCCCAAAGTACTTTCAATGATTATGTTAGTGTAACTATTGGTGATATTCTCCATGCAGGAAAGAATAAAGAATACCTTCAACAGATATTACAACAAGTTTTCAAGTCATTGACGAATTCACTTGGATTTCAGACAATTACAAAGGAAATTGATGTTGGATCAAAAAATACTGTGAAAGACTATATCACGTTATTAAATAACGTCTTTGTCCTTTCAACTGTTTTCCAAGTTAATTTGAATAAAAAGCAAGCAAAATTTAAATCTGATAAGAAAATCCTTGCCCAAGATCCTTTTATTTTTCATGCTTTAAACGATTGGGTTTGTAAAGGAAGATCAGCATGGCAAACAGCAATGACATTTCTTGACAACCCTGAAGACAAAAGCAAATTAGTTGAAAGCATCGTTCACAATCATCTTATTCGGTTTCTGTATAACAATACTCCCCATGATCTATTTGACCCGACTCAAGTCCTTTGGTTTTGGCGAAGCCAAAAAGGTTACGAGGTTGATTGTGTCTTTAACATTGAAATGGCAGATTGGGTTCCAATTGAGGTAAAATACCAAAAGAATTTCTCTCGTGGTGATCTTAAAGGCCTTTCAACTTTTCTCTCTAGTACTAATGCAAAAAGAGGACTTATCGCAACTTTGGATCGATGGAAGATCGAGTCAAACTGGACTCAGATCCCTGTACATTACCTTTTACTTCTGATTTAAAGGAAGTAAGCATCCATTGCTTTGGGAAAGTTGATTACTCTAATTTATTGAGGGTTCTTTTCAACAAGAAAAATATTGCCTGTCGTTTCTCAGCAGACCTTTCTATTAGATATACATCAATCTGGTTACTTTTATCCCCAATCCAAAACTCTATACTACCCCTTTTTCGGAGATTTGGAGACTTGGTAGGAATGTTGGTTCTATTCTAGATAACCATTCATACAATTCGATAATTACTGATTCGCCTTCAGAAGCTATAGAATAATACGCTTTTCCGGGTTCATCAAGCGTATAGGACGTTTTTACCATCTTTTTCTCAGTTATTCGTTGAAGTGTTCGATAAACTGTACTTAACGGAATTTTAAGATTCTTGTGAAAGTTTTTTGCACTAATTAATGTTGTTTCTTCCTGCAGTAGCATAATACAAATTAAAATGCCATCGACTCCCATTAATCGTAAATTTTCAATGAAAGTATTATCAGGAATGTCTAATATTAGTGATTCGCTCTCAATATCAGCAATTCGTAAAGATGTTACAAGGTTCATTTGATTATCAGATTCAGGAGGAAGAATCTTATTTACAACCAAAATCTGATGTAAAAATCCCCGTAAACCTGTCGATGGTTGTTTTTGTTTAACCAATATTGCCATTCGGTTCATCCGAATTACTATCGCTAGAATGGAAAACGTAAGTAACAGTACTAACATAATTAATGATTGTAACAGCAAAGCGACGCTTAATTCAATCACTATGATTGAATATAGGACTTTAGATAAATCATCGTTCAAGTAGAAATCATCCCCTCTCCTCTAGTTGTACTTCCACTCCAGGTCTAGTGACATGTTTGCTTGAATGGTTATTCCTTCAGGAAAACCATCCCAAGCGTGACGCTCTGCAGTCCAAACGTAAGAGTCTTCACGAAAAGCAATAATCCTCTTTAATTTTGTAGTCCAGGCATAAAAAATCCATGTCCTATCAGCTCGTGGGGGATCAGAAAAGCCCCCAAGTTCGTCACGAGGAAAATGGAAGGTATCAGCACCGATTTTTTCCCAAGAATTTATGGCACCCGATCGAGCATTATGCTCAAGAGCTACTTTTGATAAATCAGTCGGAAATACTGGAACCGTGTACCAAGCGATAAATACATTAGACACATTATTTTTATCAGATACTTTTATTCCTGGTGCAAACCGTGGTGCAGCAGAATCATGGGAAGAAATTCCATACAATTGAATATGAAATGTCAATCCGGTCTCTTTAACATAAGCCAATGCATATGTTCGGCTTGCTTCCATGATTTGAATACTTAAAACCAGATTTTGTATTGTTGTTTCATTCAAAAACATCATTGCATCATTGTAATCTCTAACGGAATGATAATTCAAAAAAATTCCAAATTTAAAATCATAATTTTCGAGCTCACTCCCGTTTATAAGATAATTCAACTGATAAGAATGAATTGTTAAGGTCAATTTGTCTCCTTTTTTATAAATTATACTGCTTGATGCCGTGTCAGGATCATAGGGCTGAGAATCGGTCAATATAAATTCAATAAAAGGCGCACCAACAATTGCAATGCATAAAAGAGCGATCTCTAATTTCTTCATCTGGTCAAAAGGGGTCATTAGCAGTCCAACTATCATTTTCCATAGAAGCATTAATACCTCATGCAGATTCTCATTTTGAGAATAGGTGAGATTTTGTTTTTAATTTGATAAACCAAATTCTATTATTAGGGAGTTAAAATCCCGTTTCAATGTTTTGATTCATTAATATCCATTTAAACAGTTATCCATGCTTTGGGAAGTTTGACGACCGAAACTCCATTTGGTTCCTGGGGATCAACACGAATGAACCGTCGATGAAATTGGTCACTAATATCCCCTTCCCAGTTTGAAAAACCCGCCACTCGATAATCTAGGTTAGCTACGGGACTACTATAATGCCCTAACACAACCCACCAATCTTTTTTTACTCCAAATCTTTGTTTTCCTACGATTTTTTCTTTGGTACGTTGTAAAACTCCGGTACCCAACTTTTTTCCATTCTCTTTCTCAAATTTACTTTTTTCCAGTTCGATCTGCTTTTCAGTTTCACTTGTTGCTTGTTCCATTCCCAGATTTGCCCCATGATGGATAAATGCTGTAGT
>JAEOTI010000460.1 GCA_016839955.1 Candidatus Hodarchaeota archaeon
AGGTAGTGTCACATCAATAGGTAGTGTCACATCAATAGGTAGTGTCACATCAATAGGTAGTGTCACATCAATAGGTAGTGTCACATGATTACATTGTTTAAGTGTTGTAAATGTAAGTATCACACATAGACAGGAGATAAGCACCTACCCAAATACAACATTAAAGTAATCATCCATTCCCTCGTAAAGCATCAAAGATGATCTCAACCCGCCCCTTTCCCACCTTTGGGATCGCTACCAACTCACTCAGACTAGCGTTTGTGAGTCTTACTATGGTAGGATAAACCTTCACGACCTCAATAGCCACACCCATCCCAACACCTGGAATACTCCGAACCATTTCTAAGGTGGTATTGACTTGTAATCCTTTTTTGACATTTCAGCTCTGGTAATTAGATACGGGTCGCCTACTTTTCTCATCTACTCTGTCCATAATCTTGTGGATCACATACGCGATAGTTGTCTCCATATTTGGGACAGAAATAACCCCAATTTGAAAATCAAAGACCAGATTTAGCACTACACCTATAACTGGTTTCAATCTCCAGCGTTCGTCTGTAAGATTTCCTGCAATAATGAAAAACCGTTCCTTACCAGTCTGGTGCATCTTTTTGGCTTGGTTGATATACCGTTTATCTACAATCGAACTGAAAAAGTCCTCCCCTCGCTTAATCTCCCCTATCGTTGTCTTCCCCTCAAAATCGCCTGCTTTTAAACGTTTCACCTCCACCTCATACCCAAGCTCGGCTAACGCATCCACTAACTGGTCTGGCTCTCGGTCATCTATCGTGACTATCGGATAACTAACAGTCGTCATGATCTTTCAATTTCGATTCCCGAGTTGTTAAAATACCTATAAAATGAGAATCGATATACCCATAATATGAAAACTGTACTCATAAATTGGAATGGAG
The DNA here is from genome assembly GCA_016839955.1 of Candidatus Hodarchaeota archaeon. Next base: position 915 of record JAEOTI010000460.1, read on the forward strand.
ATTAAGTGATTTATTTGAATTTTCCTTCTTCAAAAAAGCTTTTTCAGTCACTTCTTAATACTAGCTGCTAAGAAACTCAATTATCTACATTCTTAACTATTTTCTTTATTTCAATCTCTTCATTTTGATAATCTATATCTATTTTATATAAATCTTGTTCACTATTCACTGATAAGAGAAATTCTCTTAACTTGACTCTTATAATATTGTCATCCTTAATCATGAATTCCGTATCCAACGTTATTTTGTCTAATAATAATTTCTTGTTTTTAGAAATCTCTTTTTCATCATAGTCAAAATTAATATCTTCAATATTCTGATATAAATGTGAATTCCATGGACATGGAATATCCCCGTTAAGGAGGTCAAAGTAGAAATTATCTAGAATTTCTATAAGATTTAGGATTTCAATAATCCAAGGGTTTTCATCTTTCTTCAAGTTGAATAATTTATTCGAAATAATTGTGCACAAATCATTAATTCCTTCAAGAAACGCAATTTTTTGACATAATTTTGACCTGGATATATAGTCAACTGATAAAAAGAAATCTTCCAAGTTTAATTCTCTTAATAATTCTTTTTCATCCCAGATTTTATGGTTGAAATTTAATTTTTTTGTATCTTTCCTGGTTTTCTGGTTTACTGATTCAGGAAGTCCTCTTTTCCATTTATTATATCCAAATATTATATTACAATAGTTAAAAAGGAAGATTTTTATTTTTTCACGAAGCATTCTATCTATTCTTCTGAATGCATTCTTATAATGAAGACTTTCAACATTTTGTCGTATATAATTTAATCTACGCTTTGTACTGTTCCAAATTCTTTTTTCCTTTAATGTAAACCAGTTATCCCATTGTAAATGTCTTTTCATTCTTGATGTAACATCTTTAAATGTCCTTAAATACTGAGAAATGAGTTCAATTTTATTATTTACTGTGAAACTCATTCTTGTCTCAGATTCTCTTAGCAAACTAGCAAAAAAAGACACCTGTTCAATTTCATACCAAGAATTATCATGTTGGAATAAAGCTTCTCTGTAAGTTTGAATATTACAACCATTTTGAATAACATAGGAAATTAATATTTCTGCAAATGAATTAGCAAGAATAACATCTTCGAAATGAATTATTTCCTGTTCATTGATTATTAACATAGATTTTGAGAAGTTAAACACGGTTTTATATCCTTCTAATGCATTACTAACTTTTTCGAGGAAGAAATTTCCATAGTCTTGTCCCGTTCTCAGTATATTTGATAATGCAATTGAAACCTCGTCTTCTTCTATCTTTTCTAAATCTTCGAAAAATATGATACTAGGCACAATGTTTATAGGTCGAACTTGATATATATTCTCTATTTTATTGAAGTATTTAGCACAATCATTAGAAATAGTCCAAGTAACTCTATCTCTATCTGGAACAGTTTCTAACATATCTGTTCTATCAAGGTACACCAAAAATCTTTTAAATTTCATCCAATTATAGCTTCCCTCTTCTATACTCTTTCCTCTCCATAAATCTTCCAAAATTTTGATGAATTTTTCAAAAGTTTCTTTATTCTCTTTGGAGAACTGTTTTAACATTAAAAAAGAATTGAAAAGGTTTTTATGACTTGTTTGCATGTCTTTCAAAGCATTGAATATTGCTACATCATTCTCTCTTATTGATATTGATTCTTCATCAAATTCTAGCCTTTTAAACCTATTAATTA
>JAEOTI010000461.1 GCA_016839955.1 Candidatus Hodarchaeota archaeon
CAGATTCTTCATTTTGAGACAAAATAAATTTATTTGCTTCAAGTAAGGATTCTTTTTTCCCACAATCAAACCATTTTCCAGAATTAATTGTTCCTAATATTGATCCACTATCAACCATTGACTGCAATGCATCAGTAAGCTGAATTTCCCCTCCTGCTCCTTTAGAGCCAGAGCTTACAATCATTTCAAGTGATTCAAGAAGTTTTTTGGATTCTCGAATTAAGTATATTCCTGTTATCGCTTTATTAGATTCGGGTTTTAGTGGTTTTTCCACTAATTGCATAACAACAGGTGAATCTGGCTTAGTATTTACAACACCGTAAGCTTGTGGGTTTTGAACTTCCTTTATTGTTATTGCTCCTGTCCAAGAAGGATATTTTTCAAACATAGATAAAATTTCTGAGAATGATTTCTCGTATATACTATCTCCCAACGCAATGAGGACAGGTTCATTATTTAAAAATTCAGATGCGGTATATATTGCATGTCCTAATCCTTTGCGTTCTTTTTGTTCGATGAATGTCAAATTACATTTATCTGAAAATCTATTTGTGACGAAGTTAATCAATTTCTCCTTTTCATAACCTACTATTATGATTATATCTTTAATACCAGCATCAATAACCTCATTTAAAATATGAGCAATAATTGGATGGTTACCAAGTGGTAATAATGCTTTTGGTTTAGCATGGGTATGGGGACGGAGTCTTGTTCCTTTTCCTGCAGCAGGTATGATGCATCTCACAAATTAGCCCTCTTTTTTTCACTTCTGAAATAACCTGAATTCGGTTACTTAAGATTACACTAGTTAAATCCTTTTAATCAATTCTTCGCATCATGAGAACAAGAATAAATCCTTCGCCCAGAGGTTTAAACAATGATGTCTGTCGTAATCATTCCAACGATTATATTTTCTGTTTTGATTTCAGCATTACTTACACGATTCTTGGTACCTTGGATTTTGAACGCGTCTCTCGATAGAGGAATAACAACTGTAGATGCTCATAAAAAAGACACCCCTATAATAGCTGAAGCGGGAGGATTAGCCCCATTGCTTGCATTTATTTTTACAATTCTAGTAATGATTTTCGGTTGGGCTTATATGACTCAACTAGAAATTTATCCCTTTTCAGAAGCATTAAAAGAACAAACTTTTGAACCCCTTTTGGCTGGAGTGTTAAGTGTAGTAATTGCAGGTTTAATTGGGTTCTTGGATGATGTTTTTAAAATAAGATGGAGAGATAAAATCCTTCTTGGTTTCCTCCCTGCCATTCCATTAATGGCATTAAAAGTCGGTGACAGTACCATCAACTTAGGATTCTTTGGAATAATCGATTTCACTTTTGCAGGTTTGAATCTGTATAGTCTGATAATTATTCCATTGGCAATCAATTTTGCTTTTAATTCTTTTAATATGCTAGCTGGTTTCAATGGTTTAGAGGCAGGAAATGGAGTCATTTCACTAATAGGTGTTCTTATTATTGCTTTCTTGGTTAATGACCCAATAGTATCATTATTTACATCAGCTTTATTGGGAGGATACCTAGTTTTGCTAAAATATAACTGGTATCCTGCAAAAATTCTAATTGGCGATACTGGAACTCTAACTCTTGGAACAGGCATTGTAGTAGCCTTAATAATTGGGAATATGAATCGTATTGCAATAGGAGCTTTTGGATTGCACTTCATAAATTTCATGATGTTTCTAGCGTACATAGCTTCAAAGCAAACAGCTAAAATAGCAACGATTGATGAAAATGAAAATATTGTCGCTCCATGTCCTTACACTGTTTATTGGATAATTCCTTACTTTGTGAAGAATATAAACGAAAAGAAAAATGTAATATTGATATTAATTATCCATACAATAATCCTTTCATTAGTTCTGCTGCTTTCATTACCCGTCTTCTTTCCATACTAATCTGAGGAATATTTTGAATGACCCCAAAATCAGAAGAGGCAGCAGCCATTGAAGAATTGGTTCTAACATTAATAAAGGATCCCAACCCAAGTAAGAAAAAACTTCAAACCTTGAAAAGAGAAGTAGCTAAAAAATATTCATTGAATCGTTTTTTACGTAATTCAGAAATATTGGAACATGTAGATCTAATGGATTCAGCTTCCATTGAAGAAAAAGAATCTCTAAAAGATTTCTTACGTGTAAGAAAAGTACGAACAATAAGTGGTATTGCAGTGGTAGCAGTCATGACAAAACCTGCTCCCTGTCCTGGAAAGTGTATTTATTGTCCTGATGTTCCAGGTGCTCCTAAATCATATACTGGAAGAGAACCTGCAGCAATGCGAGGAGTCCAAAATGATTTTTTACCAAAAAAACAAGTGAATGCCAGATTAAATCAATTAGAGGCAATTGGGCATCCACTCGATAAGATTCATCTTGTGGTGATGGGTGGAACCTTTTTATCCACCCCAGATGAATATCAAAGAAATTTTGTAAGAGAATGTCTCAATGGAATTAACAACAAAAATGATTCCTCATTAGAAATAGCAAAAAAAACCTCAGAAGTTAGTTTAAGAAGAAATGTTGGGATTACTTTTGAAACACGACCAGACTATTGTAGACCTATCCATGTAGATAGAATGTTGAATTTGGGAGGAACTTGGGTTGAAATCGGAGTACAAAGCTTATCTAACAAAGTGTTAAATTATGTGCAGCGTCACCATACAAAGAAAGATGTTGCAAATGCAATTCAATATGCCCGAGATGGAGGGTTAAAGGTAACGGTACACATGATGCCTAATCTTTTTCAAACCCCTGAAGAAGATGTTACAATGTTTAAAGACCTTTATTCAGACCCTAATTATGCACCTGATGCTATTAAGATCTATCCTACTCTGGTATTGCCAAATACAAAATTATTTGACTTATGGCAGAAGAATGAATACATTCCATATAGCTCAGATCAAGTAGTAGATGTTATTTCAAAGATAAAGGAGATTACACCTCCATTCGTTCGCATCCAAAGAGTACAACGTGATATTCCTGCATATTTAATAACAGATGGTGTCCGTTATGGAAATTTGCGAGAAATGGCTGAAGAATTACTCCACAAGCGAGGAAAAACTTGTTCATGTATTCGTTGCCGAGAAGTGGGGCATCAAGCTATAAGAAATGATAATTCTTGGGAACGAAAGAACAAACTATTCAAAGTTCATACCTATAATGCATCTCAAGGGATTGAACATTTTATTTCTTACGAAACTGACGACTCGAAGACGCTCTTTGGATTTTTACGTCTTCGTGAACCTTCGTCCTCTGCTTTTCGTAAGGAAGTTATTTCACAACCCACGACGATCATTCGGGAATTACATGTCTATGGAAGAATGGTAAATCTAGGAGAAACCCCTCAGGAATTTGAATGGCAACATCGAGGATTTGGTCAAAAAATGATTCAAATGGCTGAAGAGATTTCTGTCGAACGTGGATATGAAAAAATTCTTGTAACTTCAGGTTTAGGGGTCAAAGATTATTATAGGAAACTTGGTTTTATCAGAGATGGCCCTTTTATGGGTAAAAAATTATCAAACTGATC
>JAEOTI010000072.1 GCA_016839955.1 Candidatus Hodarchaeota archaeon
CAATTATAGGGAATAGTGGATACTATTTCCTTATCGTCTGATTTGACGATATTTTTTCTATAAAAATAAAAATTATCTAAAGATTTGAAATACTGATACAAAGTTCCATCAAAGCGGCGAATACCCCATATTTCCAGCCCAGACCAATACATGTAACTTGGCAATATTTTAAGGCTGCTCCCAGCAACTTTTCCTATGACTCCCTCATCTTCTCCAGATCTGGTAAGGGATCGGATAAGACCGATTTCGTCATATCTGGAATATTCCTCAATTTTATCAGAGGGAATTTTTTTCTCTTCGTGTTTGAGAAATATCCAGGAGATGAACAGAAAATATTTGGCGCGGGTATGAAGTGTACTGGTCCCAGGAAACATAATATCTGAGAAGGCATCCCGAACGGTCCCTATACCCAATTCTTCCCGGATTTCTTTTTCATGAAATAGATGGAGTATCTCCATCATTCTGCGGCGGTCATCTTCGGCAAAATCAACCCAATTGAAAGATGAAGGCATTTTTATCCCACCCTCTCTATGCTATAACAAATAAAAAGTATCAAGACGTTCGTATTATTTCAATCGCCCATAGAGGTGAATTTAGGGGTGATTATCAGAATTATCTCTCACTTTTAAACTCATAAATTAATAATCTGTTTAGTCCTTCTTCTTGAGGCTTTCTAAATACCAAATAACATCAAAAAGGGTTCTTTTTAAACCAATATCTTTTTTTTCTAAAATTCTATCAATTAGTTTTTGCCAACTAATATATTGTTCGTATGTAGATATACTTTTTAAATCGCATGGCAAATTGCCAAATTCCAAATAAAGGTGTCGTTCCCTCTTCTTTATTGTTTTCATTACTACGCTGTCTAAAGGACAATGAAGAAATTGTTTAACAATGCACGAAATTTTAGGAGAAGGAAGACTCGCCCAATCTGCATAGACCTTTAAAAATACATTCAAACCCTTTTGAGCTTGACCATAAGAAATCCTACCAGAAGGGTTATTTTCTCTATAATTTCCTACATCATTAACTATTTCATCCAGAATAATTTTATGTATAGTATTAAACTCATCTTGTGTTTTGATCTCTTGTAATAGATCAATTCCTGAAAAAATTCTCTTTTTTATTTCTTTATTAGCTTTCCCAGAGAATATTCGAGCACATGATGGGTTATATGCCATCATCAATATTGTTCTATCAATTGCTTCCCTTTCGTAGTCCTTCAATGTCTCTAAATCTATTTCTTCAATTGTCTCATCCTTTATGTGAAATATTGGGGTGCATTGTTGGATCTGGGCTTTTGGCGGATAAGAGATCATTGTGATCTTGTCGTAAGTTTTGTCCAATAAATAACGAAACTGATTAGGAATGTCTTCTATTCTAGGATAAATTTGACACCCAATTTTATCTGGATGTATATAGTCTCCTTCTCTTAAGATTTTATAATTACCTTTTGACACCCAGATAAGATAGTTGTAGTTTTTTGGATGATTGGAATGTTTGTTTGCTACACAACAACTACTTATATGTGTTGAAATTCCATGTCTGTAGTCATTAAATAGATTTTCAATTAGTTCTGTTAATTCTCTTTTCGAGAAAACATTTTTTTCCTCTGATAGTAGTCTTGACGCAATCCATATTTCTACATGTATTGGAATTTGGATATGATTGCTAATTATTTTTTTTATCATTTCTATTAAGTTAAGATTTAAGCATCGATTATTTCCCACCCATTATTTTCTAAATCTGTTGCGTGCCCCTCTAAATTATTCGCGTGAATTGCTAAACATAACAAATGAGAAGGCCTAGTCATTGATACATATGCCATCTTTAGCCTTTGCTTTTGTCTTTTCTTTAATGTGTCTTCCCTTTCATTTTTCAGGTATTTTATAATTGAACTAATGTCGTAATCATAATAATAGGTTTCAAGATATAGCGTTGCCGTGTGAGTTTCTCCTTTAACACTGTGTATTGTATCAATCAATATCTCAATTTCATGTCCGTTCATTTTTAGTTTACAGACATTTGGATTTTTCTCTACAGTCTCTTCTGTGGTGTCTGTTTTTTCAGATGATTCAAGAAATCCAATCAATTTAGCATTTTGTGACGCTTTAAATATGCAAACAAATTTCTCCGATATATATTTTTTTATCTCCTCATATACGCCCTGATTTTTGTTTAATCTATAGCACCACCGTGCTAATTTAAGATTTAGGATTTCATATTCATCTGGGAAAAAGTCTTTAAGATACTTAAATAGCGAAGCTTTCGTAAAATATTTTTCAGTAATGGGATTTATTACTTCAATTATTCGTGATGATTTAACTAAACTAAGAATAATGGACTCCCTGTAATAGTATGCAAATAATTTAGACTCTGTTTGAAAAAATGGCATATTTAAATAGCCGCTTAAAGTCTCAAAATCAATTTTTTTATGGCTTCTTTCATGTTCAAATTTGGGCCAATAATTAGGAATCCTATGTTTAGTATCATGAGGTTTTTTAACCCAGCCGATAGCTTTAAATATTTGCTTCTCTAATTTATGAAGCTCACAGCTGAAAATAATATCACCGAATTTAGGAATTACATCTTCAATCTTATCATTTTGGAATATTATAATCTTAGGTCTAAAACATGGAACATCAGAATTTCCCCCAAGGTCATCATGCGGTGAAATACATACATTTTTAATACTTTTTGCTATGGCACTCGAAAACCTCAAACTTCGGTTTATAGTTATTTGTGATTCTGGATTCCAGAGACAATCTTCATGTATACATGTCAAATTATAAATTGCCTGATTTTTATCTCCAATTCTTTGAATGATTGTTTTTTGGGAATCAAAAAGCCTTTCAATTAATTCAATTTGATATATGTCCATGTCCTGCATTTCATCGATAAAAACAAAATCAAACCTTTCGTTAAAAAGATCTTTAATCTTTGGAAAGTCATTAAGATATTTAAGTGCTAATAGATATGCATCTTCATAGCTTAAAAAACCTTCGTTCATAATGTTTAGTTTAAAAGAAAAAATATCTTTGTATGTATTTGTGTTTTTATTTACATAGAAATCGCTGCTATATATGTTTTTTATCAAGGATGAATTTATCAAATCCAGCTTTATTACTTTTAATTTTTCAATGCAGTCTTCTTTAAATTTATTTTTTAACCAAATTCTAGTCCTGTATGGGAGTGAATTGAACGATTTCTCTACTTTTTCACTGTAAATATCATCATCTATTCTATAAGGTCGATTTTTAAAAATGTTAATATAAGCAGGAATAGCTAGGAACCTGTCAACAAATGATTGTACTGTGCCACAATGATTTGGGTAGTTCATTAATCTAAATCCTAATTTTCCAAGTTTTGTACTAATTTGGTCTATTGCAACATTGGTATGTGTTAGGACACAAATTGCGTTTTCTGTATTAGAAAGAAGCTTATTGGCTAATATATATAATTTTGCTACGAGAGTTGTGGTTTTGCCACTTCCAGGACAGGCCTGAATATCCTCGGTCTCGAGGCATTTAATTACTACCTTTTGCTCATCATTGAATTTTATATCTAAAATGTCTTCAGCCGCTTTAATATCAGTATCTGAAATCTCAATCTGAAATTTTTCCATTTATTAAGTTTTTTAGGTTACATAATTAATAGCATCAACCAGGTATTTAGTATATTCTTCGGATAAAATTTCTTCCTTTGTTGCTTCTTTTCTTAATAATTCTGCAAAGTATTGAGCGGCGACTGCTTTTGATGCTTGGTTTTTTAGCAAAGGTGTGTAAACGAATAATGCTAATTCTTTATTTTCCTTATATTCGATTTTTTTAATCTCATATTCTTCTTGGGCTTTTTTAACAACCGCTTGAAACTCTTCATCAGTTAAGCCTTCCTTTTTATTTTTAACTGCTTTTGCAAGAGTTATTGACTTATGCATAAGCAATCCAAATCTTCCCAGTGCAATATCATATTCTAATGTCCATACTGGGGAGATAAATGTTTGGACTCCGAATCCATTATATTTACTCATGATTTTATCCAATTCTTCTTCTAATTTTTCATCACTGTAATCGGACTCTTTCTTCCTATTCTTTAAAAACAGTTCATTTTCCACTGCAATATCTGGAAGGATGTCTCTATCAGTTACGCATGCAACTGGAATTCCCATCGTGCTACTTCCCTTCCTATGAAAAATTCTAGAGTATCTTAGAAGAGCCTTGCTTCCAACATTTACAATCGAGACTCCGAATTTCGACAGTGGCTTATCTATTATTTCTGCTATAGATGGGATAATTAGGTTCTCTGCTATTCCCTCTACTATTATTACTCCATTGGCAAAAAATAAATTTGCCTTTGTTGAATCTAAAAATTTTTTTAAGTATTCGTAATCACTGTAATAGAGTTTTGTAAAATCTTCACCCATGGGAAATGCGTTTGCATTCTTGAAAATTATTAAATTATTTAAATTTATTTTTGATGCTAAGTTAGAACTATGTGTAGTCATAATCAATTGTACTTCAGAATTTTCAGATTCTTCCTGCAAAAATTCTATTAATCTTAATTGTGCCTGCGGATGTAAATGAGCTTCTATCTCTTCAATTAAAGCTAGTTTTAATCCAGGGTAATTCTCCTTTTTTAATAATAATAGTTCGGTTGCAATAAAAAGCAGATTATTTGTTCCTAAACCTGGAAGTGTTATTAGTTCTGGAATTTTATTATCAGATACTTTTAGTTCAAGCTTTTCGAGTATTCTCCTTAAATTTGATTCAGCAATATGTAGGTTTGACCTGACTGGTTCATGTAGACTTGAAATTTTTTTGAGATATTCCTCATTTATAGTTTCGAGAATCTTACTTTTTTCTGAATCTTGAAAGTATTGTTGAATTTGTTCATTGGCCTTTTTCATAACTTCCATCAAATAATGCTCATCTGGTTCTTCAAACTCTTGGTGAGAATATAGTATTTGAGAAAGTCGTGAGCCTTTTTTTGGAGCTAATTCGTTTTCTGCATCTCTTAGCGGTTTTAAATATGTTGCTCTTAAGTATCTCCGTGCCTCTGAGCTTATTTGAGTTCCTATATCATCAGGGCCCGCTTTTATTTCACAAATAATATCTCTATCAAATCCTCTTGTTTCCTTTCTAATTCCATCAAGCCATATTTTTAAGAAATATTCACCCTGTTCATCAAATCCTAACCATTCAAGGAAAGTTTTAGCCTCAAAGTCTTTTAAGCCCCTAAAAATACATTGGATTTTTAAAAAATTTGCTCTATCTTCTTTATTTTCACTTTTTGGAGGCACGTGGAAATCATTATATTCCACTCTAATCCATTCATAATGGGTAAAAATTACATTTTTTATTGCTTCTACAACACAAGACTTACCAGAATCGTTTTCTCCTACTAATAAATTCAAACCGGGTTGAAAATCAATTGAAAGCCCTGGCATTGTAGAATCCTCAAAGGAACCGAATTTTCTAAAATTCCAAATATTAAGTTTTGATAAATACATTATTCTTTCCTGAAAGTTAGTGAGTTATTAATTCTCCCCCCTCTATTCCACTTTTTCCTTTAAAAATGTAATTATTCTATTTAAAATACTACATGGCATTTATAATTAGGTCAATAACCTTTTGTGATGAATTAATAGGTGAAATTTTGGGTCATGTCAAATAAAGTTCGCAATTTCGCAACCATCATAAACTCCTCAACTTGCTTGAGCTGCTGATGAATCTTCCTACTCATTCAAAGTTATGATCAACTTCTCCTGTTTGATATAACTGCGTTCATTAATCCAATCTTCCGAATATTCAATGAGATAACAGGTGATCAAGCGAACATGGGATTTCTGTTTACCATTATACTAGGAATTCAACTTACCATTTCCATCTACCTCTATGAGGCAGTATCCTCTGCAATAGGCAGTCTTTTTCAACTTCGGGAAGCCAGGGCTAAAAGGTCACTGGCTTCCACTCGCCTCTTAACAAGTAAAGAAGAACTTTGACCCTTCATTTCTTGGTTCTTATTCATTGATTACCAGAGATACCCTACAGCAATTATGGGGAATCAACCTAAGAGGATTTTGAATAATTCTCGTAAAACTTCTCCTTCACATACAGATTCCGTTTTGGTTCAGAGACTTTTTTGTAAAACTTCAGATTATCATCAACCAATCCGAGAAGTATCTTGTCAAATATCTTGTTAAATACGTGTCTTCTATTTGATTCGGTATTATCTCCCAAATGAACCTTCCGTAGTTCTTCATCCTCTACAAGTCTTTTCTGAATCTTCTCAAAATTCAATTTATCATCGTCGTTCAAATCACTACCAAAGTTATCATTAAGAACCTGAATGATATGGGAGAGTAAATCTTTTGGTTCATCTGATATAGTTCCTCCGACATCGGTTGAAATGGGTTGTAGCTCTCCTTCCTCATCCATTAGAGGAATTGATGTTATATGTTTCTTTTCAATCCGAAAATACTCTAAATCCACTGCCGATAAAATGTCAGTCAATCGTTCTTTCAATCTTTTGGGGAGTTTTTTATTGAGAAATCTAACAAAGATATAGAGTTTTTCAAGGTTTATATCCTTAAACGAAATGATTTGGGAAATATATCCATAAAGACGGATAAAACTTTGAATCTGATGACGGAAATCTTCTCGTTCTTCTTCTTTCAACTTTTTCCATTCCTCCACCACAGAATCCAACATTCCTTGTAATTCTTCTTGTGGAATACGCTCATCGTAAAATACTTCCACAAAGCGATTGACAGTATCATCGTCAAACAGGTTATACCGCTTTATCTCTTGTTCAATGGAATACAGTTTATTGGGGTCAGTTTCTTAGGATAGAATTGTTCCTTGAAAATAGGGTTGGAATGAATCTTGGATAATCTTGGGTTGATTGACAAAATCTAAAACGAAGGTGTTTGTCTTTCCTGCCTTTGCTCTATTCAATCTACTCAAAGTCTGTACACATTGAAGTCCTTGTAGCCGTTTATCAACGTACATCGTGTGAAGATGAGGTTCATCAAAACCTGTCTGAAACTTGTCACAAACGATAAGGATTCGGTATTTAGGGTCTCTGAAGTTTTCTTGTGTCAGTCTTTCTGGGAAACCGTTCATTGACGATTCGGAGTATTCTTTATGAGTGTCCTTATCATATACTGTTCCACTGAATCCGACTAAACAACTATACGGTAATTCCAACTCCTTCATCTGGTTATCAAATTCAAGTTTGAACTTCACACAATGGAGTCTTGACCGTGTCACCACCATCCCACGACCCTTCCCACTGATGGTCATGGAAGTATGATTGATGAAGTGTTCCAAAATTATTTTTGTTTTTTCACTAATGGTGTGAAGTTGTATATCTACCCACTTCACCAACATCTTCTTGACTCTACTGGACGGCAATTCTAAATCTTCCTCTACGGTCTTGTTCAGACGGAAGTATCTCTCATATGTAGTGTAATTTTGTAAAACATCTAGGGTAAATCCTTCGGAAATACTCTGTTTCATAGAATAGACATCAAAGGGAATGAACTCGCCTTGTTCTGTCTTTCTACCGAATATTTCCAATGTTTTGTTCTTGGGTGTTCCACTAAAACCGAAGTAGGATATATGGGGTTGTTTTCCCCTTGAAATGATTTCATCCAAAATGAATTTATCCACTTCTGTAAGGTCATCTAAATCCTCACCTTCTTGAAACTCTTCAAGGACAGACTTTGATAGGGATTTTTTTAGATGTTTGGATGTTTCTCCACTTTGAGATGAATGAACCTCATCAATAATGACACCGAATTTCTTACTTTTTAGTTTGGAAATCTCATCAGAGATGAAAGGAAACTTCTGAATGGTAGTAATGATAATGGATTTCCCTAATTCAAGGTATTCCTTCAACTGTTGGGAATTAACATCAACAGGATTCACAACACCTTTGGTCTGTTCCAACTGTTTGACGGTATTCCGAATCTGTCTATCCAGCACTCGTCTATCTGTAACCACTATTACCGAATCAAACATTCGGTTGGTGTCCGTGGGAGTTCTGTAAAGAGATGTTAGAAGATGGGCCAACCATCCGATGGAAAGGGATTTACCACTTCCGGTTGTGTGTTGAATTAGATAGTTGTTCCCAACACCTTCTTCAATCACAGATTTCTTTATCTTTTGGATGACTTTTAATTGGTGGAATCGTGGGAAGATGAGGATTTCCACTTTCTTTTCCACCACTTTACCGACTTTGGGGTCATATTCTTTGTCCTTTTCCTCACGTATATGGACAAAATTCTCTACTAAATCCAACAGGCTATTCGGTTGTAAGATGTCTTCCCAAAGATAATGTGTTTTATGTCCTTTAGGATTGACAGGATTTTCAATCCCTATATTGAATGGTAGAAACTTCGTCTTGCTTCCCATCAACCTTGTAGTCATTGACACTCTTTCATTTCCCACAGAAAAATACACAAGATTTCGTTTGAATCTGAACAAAGGTTCTTTGGGGTCACGGTCATATTTCCATTGTTTCTCACCATCAATTTGGTTCTGTGCTGTTAGGGTGTTTTTCAGTTCCATCATCACGATGGGGATTCCATTGATAAAGATTCCCATATCAATAGAGTTCTCATTTCTCAATGAGTATTTCAGTTGTCGGATGACGGTGAAACGGTTCTGTTTGTATAGGTCTTTATGTTCAGGGTTTAATCCACTCTTGGGTTGGAAATAGACTAAATGAAAATCACACCCTCTATCCTTGACACCTTTCCGTAAGACATCAATGACACCTCTGTTTTC
>JAEOTI010000462.1 GCA_016839955.1 Candidatus Hodarchaeota archaeon
CTTTACGAGAGCCTTCAATTGGAGCTTCCATTACCCATTCAGGTTTTGTTCCAGAAGTTGCATATGCTTTAATCTTAGCTAAAATCGGAGTTCCAAGTTCTTGGGCCTTATCCTTGCTCATTATTACTAGTGCAGAGGCACCATCGCTGATTTGTGAAGCATTTCCTGCAGTTACGATTCCATCTTCTTTGAATACTGGTTTAAGTCGTCCTAGCGATTCTGAAGTGGTTCCTGGTCGTATTCCTTCATCTTTAGAAAAAATAATTGGGTCTCCTTTTCTTTGAGGAAGTTCGACAGGAATAATCTCATCTCTATATGAAGCAGATTCTGTCGCTTCTTGCGCTTTTTGATGACTGCGAGCTGCAAACTGATCTGCATCTTCCCGACTAACATTAAAACGTTCTGCAACTATTTCACCAGTCAGACCCATATGAAATTTGTTGAACTTATCCCAAAGTCCATCCCAAACCATTGCATCAATTAGTTCATCTGCAGGCATGGCCATCCGATAACCATAACGAGCTTTTTTCAGAAGAAAAGGAGCCCCCGACATACACTCCATCCCACCTGCAACAATGATTTCCTCATCTTCGAGTTTAATTGCTTGAGCAGCCATCATTACTGATTTTAAACCAGAACCACAAACCTTATTGATGGTTGTTGCACCTGCTTCGGGAGGAACACCTGCACCAATAGCTGCTTGGCGAGCTGGGTTTTGCCCAAGTCCTGCCATTAAAACATTACCCATAATGACTTCATTAACGATATCATTGTCAATTTTAGCGCATTTGATAGCTTCTTTGATAGCGATAGCGCCTAATTGAGGGGTTTCAAATGATGTTAAGCTGCCTCCGAACCTACCTATTGGAGTCCTGACAGCACTACAGATTACAATTTCTTGCATTATTTATACATCCATTTGAACTGTAGAGAGTAATAAATTATGAATTACAGTAATTTCTAGAGTTTGATAGACTGCTTTACACTACACTTTATGGAACTGTCTTTTTGAAAATAATGCCCTGATCACTAGTTTATAAAGATGAAGAGCAATGAAAGGCTTATTGGAGATGAAAGAGTCTTTGAAAGTGAATTACAAATTCTATGAGACAGGAAAAAACTTTGAAGAGGTACAGGCCCAGATTTATAATGCTGCTATAAAAGGGACTGGAGCTTTTGAAGTAACACCTGAAAATATTAAACAACGTTATCAGTCAGAAAATCCTGACCCCAAAGGAATCAGGTATGCCTTTAAAGAAGATGGAACACCCTTAGCTTATATCCAGACAAGAGTAACAAAGGTTCCTGAACCACAAACTTGGATAGGTCCTCCTTGGGCTGTCCCAGAGTGTCCTTCTGAAGTGAAAACGAAACTATACTCTGAAATGTATGAATACATCAAAGAACGAGATTTAAAAAAATCACCTGAACAGAAATTAATGATGGGATATTTTGAGGAAGTTTTAGAAGACCAAATTAATTTTGCAAAAGAAAATGGATTTGAATTAGATAACACAGCTTATGAATTTCATTTAAATGTTGAAAGAGTAGGAAAAGAAAAAGCACCTGATCTTAAATCTCGGATAGCAACATCAAATGATCTTGACCCATTATTAGAACTCTCAAATGTGGATCCCCGCCTAAAAGATGTATTTCCCAATAACGATGCAAGAACAGCTTACTTCCGTGATAAGGTACTCCCTGATGGTCATACTCAGCTCATTTTTAATGAAAAAAATGAGTTAATTTGTGCAGGAGCACCACTTAAAGGCTATGTCAAGGACGGAACTATCATTCGTTTTACTGCTGTACGACCAGGTTCTGATGATGCATTGAGAACGCTGATTGTTGAAATCTGCAAACATTGCGTTGAACAAGGATGGAATGATAATCCTATTATTGTTTATGGGGACTATTCACCAGACGATATTTTGTCCAAACATGTGCAAGATCTAAAACCAGATCGCTCTAAACCAAGTTATGTATTTTCAAAGGTTATAAAACAAGGATTAAGGGTTTGAATCCCTTTTTCCTTCTCTGAAGGTGTTTCGGGAGGAGATTTATAAAGGGTAAGTATATGAATCTAAGATTTGAGTTTTTTTCCCGCAATCAGAATCTCTAAAAGAAAAAAATGACTATTTCTTCACATTTGTTAACTCAACCAATCGGATAAATGCTCTACCAGTTACAGGAGATTTTATGAAAATTCCCATATGTTCTAGAAATTCACCAACTGATTTATCTCGTTCAGTCAAACTACTGATAATCCGTTCACATATACTTATTTCTAATCCAGTTTGTTCTGCAATGGTTGTAATTGGGATCGGGGTGTCTTGATGAATGTTTTTGATATATTCTCTAACTGCTCTGAAAGCTTTGTTTTGAGCTTGATCAATTCCAGAAGGAACAATTTTTCGCTTTCTAACTATAGGTGTGGATCTTCCAAGGTATAGCAAAATGAATCCTATGAAAGAAAGAACTGCTGCTACAACCATCAAATAAAAACCTAAACCAATCGACCAGAAAGATGGAACGTCTCCAGAATTTAATCCAAATTTATCGATATCGTCGCTATCTCCAGAATAAATGAGAAGACAGATAAGAAGTTGCATAAACCACTAAAGCCTGCAAAAAGAACCCCAATAGGCATTTTTCTTTCGGGAAGGTAATTCTTCATGTTATCTATTCCAGCAAGAATAGAAAGAATACCAGAAAGAAGTAGGACGAGGAAGAAAGCTGGACCTGGAATACTTAGTATTGTCCATTTAAGATTTACAGAAGAAATATCGCCAGTTGTGCCCGTAAGGTTTACTCCTCCGTTAATTCCTGCAAAATCAAGAACCAAAATAGGTAGAACCTCATTAAACATTGGAAGATGAATAAGAATCGCTAGAACTCCACCACTTGTTAAAATTAGAGGAGTAAGTTGTGTATTTTGGAAAAAAGTCATTTGTGTACTCATCCCCGCCTAATTGGATTCATCTTGCAGTTCATTGAAAACGAATTTTTTTGTTTAGCTGGTATTTTAAAATTTAATGACAAATTTTTCTATTATCTAATCAATAGTCGTTTTACGTGTAAAGAAAGGTATTAACAATGCAAAACAACCTGAACACAAAAAAATCTCTGAATATTTTAATAACCGGTGGTTCAAGTGGTATAGGTGAAGCTATAGCATTAGAACTTGCGTCTGATAATCATTCTTTTTTTCTAATTGGTAGAAATGAAGAGAGACTTCTTGATATAACTCAGAAATTACAAAAAATGGGTTGCAAAGCATTTTATGGAAAAGGCGATGTTGGTAGTGACAAGGATGTTGACAAGAATTATGCAAACGCTCTCGAAGTCTTAGGAAGCGTTGATGTTCTTGTCGCTAACGCAGGTGTAGGTTTTTTCGGTTTTTTAGAAGAAATGACAATTGATCAATTTGATATCCAATTTCAAACCAATGTTAGAGGTGTTTTTCTATGGCTTCGGAAAGTATTGCCAGTTATGAAAAAACAAAATTATGGTCAAATCATTGTTATGTCTTCAAATTTAGGACTTAAAACCGCTGGAAGAGCGAGTGTTTATTCTGCCACTAAACATGC
>JAEOTI010000463.1 GCA_016839955.1 Candidatus Hodarchaeota archaeon
GAAGTAGAAACAACAGATGAATCTGCAGTTCGATCTCGTAACTCTAGTTCAATATCTTCGTTTGGAACTGGTGGATTATCATACCCATCCCAAGAAATCATTTGTCCACTTACTTTTATTTGACGCCATGATTCAGTTGAAACCTCATGGTTCACTTGCCAAAATTCAGGATTATCAAAAAATATTACTCCAGAAGCAGCATTAAATTTAATCATAATGTTTCGTTCGTCAACACCACTTCCAGTTGTCCCTGTAATATGCCAGAACGACTGTAAAAGTTGCCATCGATCTGTAGTTCCACTTGTCAAAGTGTCAGCTACCCATGACGAATCATAATGCTGAATTAACAATGATGTTCCACTAAAACTTTCAACGTAATAAGCAATTGAAAAATAGTAATATCCAGGTTCTAATACCTTAGAAATATAATAACTACTTGCTCCAGTAGTATCATCAACCCTAAGAGAAAAGGCACCATCATAAACAATAGTAGAATTAAGAGCAACAGTTAAATCAGAAGTAGATGAAAAAATATTCCAATCATCATAACCCCCCTCAAATCCAATATTTTCAAGATAATTAGAACTTTTGTCTGAAATCGCCAAATACTGCTTTGGAGAGTCAAACTCAAACAAAAAATAATAACTAATAGGAACCGTATTATTGACCCAAAGAAAAGTATCCGTTGAATCTCTTCCCGTAATTGCGTCAGGATTAATACTTGATAAACTATAATCGGTATAAATCTTAATAGGAACTCTATAATCATACACATCAATAAATAATCTCATTAACCCTGAATCTACTGATGTATACAGATAATCAAAACGAGGATTCATAGTAACAAAGGTGCTTTGAACCCAAACATAATCAAGATAAAACATTAATTTAGTAATCCTATCAACGTTACCCTGTGTTATTGTAGCTACCTTAATTTCACCTGTGCCAGTATCTAAAAATACTAGCTTTACACTATATCCATACGCAACAGAAAAACCAACATGAACATACAGAATTAATTCATTAAAGCCATAAGAAGAGCTACTACTGAAAGTATTGGTTAAAGTAGTATCCGTAATAGCACTTTCTAAACCTCCATCATCAATAACATCTATTTTAAACTTAATTCCTGCATTAGCAGGATAAGCCAAATCATACATGATAAAGATTAAAGTAGTATTAAACGCATACATAGGAGTCTCTGTTGCTAAATACTCGTATTTTGCATATTTTCCATCAGAAAGAAGGATATTATAAATATTGGAGACTTGTATCTCATCATACGCAGTTAGAATAATCTTTTGAATCCTAAGATTTCCTTTATCAACAATATAAATGTGTGAATCATCAACCCCAAAGCCATAAGGATCAGAAAATTCACCATCCTCACTACCAGACTTTCCAAAACGAAGAATAAAACTACCAGACTTAGTAAATTTCTGAACATCATTTTGTTGATCATCACTGACATAAACACTATCAAATTTATCAACCTCAACCCCAATAGGATACATAAATTGTCCATTTCCACTTCCCCAAGAACCCCATTTAGATACATACGTTCCTGTAAGAGTAAATTTCTGAATACGATTATTATAACAATCTGCAACAAAAACATTAGTCCCATCTGTAGCAATTCCAATAGGATGATCAAATTGACCATTGCTAGACCCAGTCGATCCCCATTTCGTTTCGTATGTTCCATCTTGTTGAAATTTCTGCACTCTATCATTGTCCGTATCAGTCACATAAACATACGTGCCATCACACGCTATCTTTTCAGGATAAGTAAATAGACCATTGCTAGTCCCTAACGACCCCCATTGTCCATTATACACCCCATTTTTCGTAAATCTCTGAACCCTATGATTTAGACGATCTACAACATACACATAACTCGAATCAACACCCACTCCTCGAGGATACCTGAATTGACCATTACCAGTCCCATACATTCCCCATGATAAAATAAATGTCCCATTTTTATGATACTTTTGAATTTGATGACCATTTTCATCACAAACATACACATAAGGTTTATTATACGTTTTATCAACTGCAAGATCAACAGGAAGAGTAAGATTCCATCCAAATTTATTTTCAAAGCCAAAATAAGTAACAGAATCTTCCATACTCTCTTTAACAGTAAAATTATTCGCAATATAATCAACTTTTACACTGTGACCAAGCTGCCATCCTTGTTCAATAGCTAACTGAGGTTTATCCATTTGAGTAAAATTATCCGTATCTTGAACTAATACCTCCGATTCATTAGAATCCAATGAAACAGTATTAAAACCCATTAAAGGATCAACTAAAAAGAGAGAATTATCAAATTTACTAGAAAACGAAGAAGGAAGGACTAGTCCCGACATGAGGACAAGAGCTAACATCGCAAAAATTTTACTATAATATATTGTACTAGTGCAATGACTTTTTTTTGTTGTCATTTTACGCTTTTCTTGAATGTAATTTTCTGTCATGTGTTTTCACGTTCCTTTTCTTCTAATTCCGCTTCTTTCAACAAATGAGCATCAATAATATCATTAATCTTCCGAGACCCCACCTTCATTCTTCGTTCAATACCTGATATAGGTTCTCCCAACTTCCATATCTCAATGACCTTATCTGTTTTCGTTAATTTCGATTTTACAATCTTTTTAATTTGAAGTAACCTTTTCTTGCGTTCCTTTCTACTATTCTCTCTTGCTATTTCCTGATCTAACGCATTCCGTCTTGTCCAATAATCCTCTTTAACTGAAGGATCATAAATTCGCTCTTTCACATCAAGATAATTCTTGAAAAAATTAAACGGAATATAAGGACAAAAAAAAGTATTACGCCTAGGGAAAGGATAATCCACCCAAAATTTTCCCTTAGTCAAATCTTGAAAAATAACTTTTCTTAATAAATTATACTCAATAATCTTTTTCTTTTTATCTCTGAAAACACAATGAAATTGCCAATGAGCATGAGTATTGAAAAGTTTCTGTCCATCTGAAGGAATATCTTGCCAATCAGGAAACATAAACCAAAAATTAAAACCTGCACCACGAATACTTGCTAATGTCCATTTTAAATCTCTTGTTTGAACACTTCCCGAACGAAAAATTAATTCCGCTTCATCAACAACAATATGCTCTCCACGTTTATGACGTCTTTTCAATTCTTTTCTATGCATAACAACATCCTCCCCAACATAGAGATTTCTTCGAATATCAAACGGAACGTGTTGAATCCGAGATAATTTTCTAGCCCAAAACAAACACGGATTAGTCTTTCCTGACCCAGGTTCACCTAAAACCAATATAATATTAATATTATCCTTAGCTAGCCAATACAAAAAAGCCTCTTGAAAATTAGCAATTTGTAAAATTATTTTAGATTCACGATTAGGAGGAAAATCTAAATTATGAGTTAACGGAAGATATTCACGCTGAATCACTTGACGAAACGGAGAACTACGTGACCTTAAATGAGAAACTAAATTAGTTCTATCACTCGCTATCACTTATTTCATCCTCCTCATCATCAGACAAAATTTCTTCTTTTTTATCCTTATATTCACCTTTCATAATCGCTGACAACATTTTCTCAATAGTAACAATATGAGAACGAGTGTGTAACGTAGTAAGCGTATCATCAATTAATTGATTTAAAATCGCAATAATAATCCAATCCTCATCTAAAAAATCACCTGCTTCAGCCTCCCAAAGCATAGACCGAGCTTCAGGACTGCACACAAAAAGCGAAATTTCCTTTAGTTGAATGGCAATATCTCTACCACTCAAATATTGCGATTTAGTTGCTTTGGCTGAAGACATTATTTTTTCTCACAAACTACTTTTTTGCTTGAACCTTTGATTCTTCCTCTTCCTCATCAGATTCTAACTCATCTGGTTTTTTCTTTTGAACTAAATGATCCATAGATACCAAGTAACCCAATGTATCACTAGTCTCCAACTGTTCTAATTGTTGTAAATGATAAGCTTCCCAAATTTCAGTAATTTGCTTTTTTAATTCAAGAATAGGATCAGATAAACCAGAATGTAATGATTCATCAATCATTTTAAAAAGAAAAGCAGGAAAAATACGTTCAAACAAATAATCAAGAATTAAATCTCGCTTTTGATGAATCAACGCAGAAGAAAGCTCTGTAAAATCTCTAACAAGTTTTTTAACATCAGGATACCGATCAATATCCTTTTTATAGAGAAGATCCAAAAACTCTTGAAATCTATCTCTCAACAAATAATTAACTGACTTATTATCTAATTCTTGCTCTAACTCGGTTTTTTTGATTTTTCCTTTGATTTTTCGATAAGCTTCTTTGATCTTTCCCATTCAACCACATCCTCTAATAATTTTAATTTTTCTAACTTTTCTTTCATCATGCTTTCACTTTTCTTAGTCTCTCCTCTATAAGAATCTGCATAACGCTTAACAGCAGCTTTTAAACGATCAAAATAACCTTTTTCTGATTCTGCAACAAATTTCATGTGTTCATCTAACGTTTTTTTAGCAAATTCTTTCATCGCTTTAACTGCTTGAATATTTGTTAATACTGTTATTTCTGATTGATGTAAAATCTGTTCAACTTCTAATCGTGGACTAGTCAATCGAATAGCTGTAATAACAAAAATACCTCCTGCTAACAAAAAAAGAAGAATACTTGCTATTCCTGTAGGAATAGAAGCTGTTCCAGTAAATAACGGAGTTAATGCCATCAAAGATAAAAGAATCAGACAAATTAATCCAATCCACCATTTTTCTCGCTTTTCAAATTTTGCCTGATGTTCTTCATACGATTTAATCCCAAAAATATGAGGTAATTCTTTATTTTTGGATTTAATAGGCACTTTTGGATTAAAAATCCAATCAGGTTGAGGAAATCCACCCACCAACAATCGCTTACCAAATTCCTTGTAAGACGTTTTATCTTTCACAAATTCTAGCTGTTCTCCTTTGAAATAGCCCCATAACGGCCAAATTCCTACTATAACCTGTGTATCGCCATCAACTTCTAAAAAAATATACGGTCTAACCTTTCCACTAAATCGATTGGGTAAATAAAAATCCAACCAAATTCCAGCTAAAATAGGTATCCAAAGAGGAGGAAGAATTGACATTGTTCTTCCAACAACTTCTATAGGAAGCCCTATCATTAAAACAAATATTACCATCATTCCGACAACAACAGAAGCCAACATTGGCCAAAAATACCAACTCGGAGGAGGAGGAGCTAATCCTGCTTTTTTGCTAATCAAATATGCAAAGAAAATAAATACAAAAATAATAATAATAGACCAACCGATCCACCACATCAATTCTACATTAAACTGTCCATGTGTCTTTGTTACTTCAATCTCAGCAATATTTGTCCAATGATCAAACTCAAAAATTCTCTCATGAAATATTACCTGCACTCGTTCAGTCTGATTAGTATTCTTGAAACTAGGAAAAGTTTCTTGATTAACAACAATAATTCCAAATCTCTCATCACTCCACTCATAAGGACTATCTTCTGCTTCAACCTCAAGAGTAATTTCATCCTTGAAAACATCAAACACTTTCTCTTGTCTAGTTCTAGTGGCATTTAGTCGTGAATCCCAATACTCAATGGTTTCAATACGATAACCAAACAATCGCACAGTAAAATTATCTGCTGAATCATTAGCAAAAACTGTAGAACGAATCCAAACATAAAATTTATCTGTTTCAAGCAAATCCATATCTTGAGGTATTCGATAATCTTTTTCTTGAACCTCTGATTCCCAATACACCTGAATTTCAGACCCATCTTCAGTTTCATATCCCCACGGTTTATAACTCAATATAGAAACTAATGGAATAAGATTCACCAAAAAAAGCACACAAATGAGAATCTTTGATAATCTCCGATTTTTCATCGTATTTTAACTCCAATTAATACAAAACCAAAAATAATAAAAAACAAACCAAAAGTGAGAATTGCCCAGACATTTAACCGAAATTCAAGAGCTATTACTTGAGAAAAAAGAGAAAACAATATTCCTACTAAAAAAAGAGTTAATACTATAGACCCAAATTTAAATTCATTTTTAGCATCATCATAAATTGGTAATATATTTGCATGTCCTCTTTTTATTCCTCCTCTAAACAAACCCCATGCCAAATTAGCCAACAAAATAATGATAATTCCTAAAGCGATTAATCCAAGTGAAGGAAGAAAATCTGAAAACTGACTCAAAAAATCACTCACGGTAATATCCCCCCTTCAACATCATCATCTCCACCTGAAAATAACGAAAGCACTCCAGCAAAAATAGTCATTCCCAAAATAAGATAAAAAATAGTCTTTAATACTTGAACAACAAATAACGACACCCAAATATCCACAATATAGAAAATAATGATTGCTAATAACGAAATAGAAAAAAGAATCTGAATTATTCTTGATGATGATTTCTTTTTACTCTTTTTTGGCATATCTAAAACCTCTCTATAATTTGTTGAACAATCCCTTCCAAATCCATTTCTTCCATTCCCAACTTCAATGCATTGACTATGGGATCAATTAACCAATCTCGTAAAGAAAATGAAAATGGATATGGCCCTCCTAGCGTTTGAATAACTACTCCAATACTAAATTGACCCTCAAGAATACTTGGATCAAATAAATTACAATAAGCTAAAAATGAACTACCTAAAAGCGTTACAGAAAATTCTGTTCTCACCATAACTAAATCAAAATATAAATAACCCTCCAAAATAGTCGGAACTCCAATAGTTTGTTTAAAAACTGAACTAATATTAAATAAACTTAACAAAAAACCGAATGAGACAAACGGTAACTGAAAAAATGATATAACAAAATCTACAAAATTTTCTGGAAACCTAGTAACAAATGCTAGCACTGCTTGAAAAAATAACCCTAAATCAGGGAAAATTTGATCCCATTTTAAAAAAACAATATTTCGTAACAATAAAACAGTACTAGCTACTCCTGCTACAATTATTAAAAAAATATCATACGCTGATTGAAAAATAAACGGTTCTCTATGAGTAGCTAATGAAACCACTATGTCAAGAATCGTTAATGTAGCAGAAATACCAATAACCGCATTTAATATTTTAGACACTCTTTATGACCCTCCTGTTAGCAAATCTCTCAATCCTTGAACAGACACAATTTGAAGCTCTTCTCCAATTTGTTGAAGAGGCTGCAATAAAGTTTGAACTGTAGAACGAATCAATGTAAAAATAGTTTGAAATGAAGTCCCTGAATAAAAAAAAGAAGGATCAATTAGCGCACGCCATGCAGGTTCAAAAATTACTTTTATAAAAATGTCCAATCCTCCTCCAATAAACACTATAACCAAAACCATCCCCCAATACCAAATAATTTCCACTCCTTTAAATGTCCAATACCAAGCAAAGCCAAATATTGTTTGTTGAACTGCTGAAGACGAGCCTGCTGGAAGATAAAAAACTGCTAATCCAATTGAAATTAAATACAAAAAAACAACAAAACCTAATGCCCAAATAAAACTTTTGACCACCCGATTCTCCTGATGAAAGAAAGCCACATTTAAAACCACTTAACCAAGGATATCGATTTTAAACGTTTCAATAGCTTCTAACAACATTGTAACCAAAGGTTGAACATCTACATCTGTCCACCACCACCGAGCACCTGCAAAAGGATTTGACAAATAATCTGCCATCAACCGAAACGTAATAAAATTAATTATTCCAATAATAAAACCAAAAACCCACTCTAAAAACGGTAAAATAACATTAGGCATAAGAAGATTTGCAAAAAATTGAAACGTAATTAAAGAAGCTATTGGAAGTCCAAAAATCTCTAACATCAAGAGATAATAGGCTAAAGTAAAAAAAAGTTCTCCAGGTGCACCAATAATCTTTGCTAATAGAAACGTTACAAAAACTACAATCATAGTCCATAAATAAGTCCATGCTATTTTTCCTATAAACGATTGAGGAATTTTTCCTAAGACCATTGCCATTTTTTCTCACCAATTTACTTAATTTATCAATTTTTCAACAAGAATGCTTTCAGCTAACCTAGCCACAACTAAGCAAGTCTGACATACAGTTGAATAGAAAAAAAAAAAAAAAGAAAGATCCATTAAAAGAACGAACCTTTATCTTTCTTTCGTTTCAGGAGAAAAAGAGATGAACCACCAAGAGCAATGACAACCACAATTACAATGACAATCAAAATTAATGTATCATCTGTAGTGGTTACTCCTGCACCACCTGTGCCTGAAGGAGTAGCTTTACGAGTATAAAACTCCATGTAACACGTTTGTTCAGCGCCAGTTGTGGTAGAAGGATCTGGAAAATCATACGATACCTCTGTATCATCTGAAGTCACATCCCAAGCGTCATCAAAAACAGACTTTTGATCTAGACCAGCTGCTTTGAAAACAACCAATTGATCCTCAAACGTTTGATAAGTCCCAGGTAAATCCTCATCATTCAAAGTAACATTAAATTGCACATTTGTCCAACTGAAATAATCCGTAGCTGTCCCTACAAAATCGTTTAATCCTGTAGTGAGAAATTTCATATCTAAATAAGTCTTATAATAACTTCCAGATACAACTGAACCTTTGGTAAACGTTGTTGGAGGACAAGAAAACTCACCAGTAATTTGAAGCTTCCGAAACTTGACAAGTGGGGTAAAACCAGTTTCTAAATCAAAACTTAATGGCATTGTATTATCATAGGACTCTGTGGCACCTTCCGTTACTTTAGTGGCGAGAAAATCGGTATCATCCCAAATAAACGTGCTAAAAACTGCTGTAGCGTCAATATCAAAATCTTTGTCCTCATCACTGCGATCCGATAAAGCTGGTTTTTGAGTCAGAACTGCCATATTATAAACCGATATAGTATGAAGCTTATCAGCTCCACCAAAAACTGTTATTTTACCTGATTTAAGACCTTGAAGATCAGGAGAATCTCCTGCATCGCCATCTATAATCTCATTCACAGGGAGAAAACCAGAAATCGAAGTATAATTCGCGTCATAATAATTAAGAGTAGCTGCATTCTCTCCTGTAGAATCTAGGTCAGTCCAACCAGTAGTCCCTGCTTTTTGCCAATAACGAACACGAATAGTATAATCTGAACCTGTAGTAGCAAAAGTGAAAGCGATTTCACCATAAGCAGTGGCATCGCTAGCATTAATATGATACCGACCACTAAAGAAAAATGTTGCGCTCGTATCAATTAAGGGATAATGAGATTTATCTGTAGGATCTGCATAATCCCCATCATTATTAGAATCCCAATAATAATCTGATAACCAATAAACATTACCACTAGTATCATTCGTTTTAGCTGCTCCCGTTCCAATTGTAGATTTAGAAGCTGTAGAAAATTCTGTTTCAATTGATTGCACTTTAGCTGCATCATAAACCCCTGCATTAAACGTATTATTCAAAAAAGTAGTAGAAATAATATTATCATCGAAATAGGGATCTGATTCAACTATTGTCGCACCATTAGCAAAATTTACAGAAGCATAATCTTTTTCTGCTGTTAACCCTGCTATAAAACTCATATCTATTTTCCCATCACTCCCAATCAAATAATCCTGCAACGAATAATCTTCAGAATAAGCATTCAGCGTAGAAGTTTGAAACCAAAATTCAGGAGTAAGAGGAAGCTCATTTGTTGCCCCCTGAACAGGAGCAAATATTAATCCACAAAGTATTAACAATGTGGATACTACCAATAATTTTCTTTTCATTCTTGCTTTCACCCATAGAAATTTACTAGATTTTTTCAAACTATGGGGAGCTATCTTTAAACTAGTATTTAAAGAATACTACATTATTTTTATTGTTTTCATTATTTCTAATAAAAGCATTAAAACCATTGAATACTCTCATGCTTTAAAAAAATTAACCATAAATTTTAAGGAGTC